>JBIJCH010000289.1:0-3692 GCA_044344815.1 Flavobacteriales bacterium
GCATCCTTCTTCAGCCGGTCCAGCGGGATGTTCATGGCACCGCGCACATGGCCGCGGGCGAACTCCTCAGGGGTGCGCACGTCCACGATCACGCCCCCCTGCTTCACCAGCGCGGCGTAGTCCACGGCCGGACCGCCGCCCAACAACTTCTTCAGCAGCTGCAGCATCGGTCAGGCCTTTTCGGTGAGCATCTCCACGTCGGCCCAGGAACCGCCGTTGTACACGTTCGTCCAGCCTTGCTGGCGGAGGAAGCGTTCGGCCTGACCGCTGCGGTTGCCGCTGGCGCAGCACAGCACAACGGGCTTGCCAAGCGCCTTGAGCTCGTCCAGGCGTGCGGTCACCTCCTGGAGCGGGATGTTGATGGAGCCGGGCACATGGCCCATGTGGAACTCCCCGGGGGAGCGCACGTCCACGATGGCGGCCAGGTCGTTGCGGAGCAGGGTCTGCAGGTCCATGTTGTTCGCGTTCATTGTGACGCAAAGGTCCGCCGGCACCAGGGACCTGTTCCGTGACAAGGGTCACGCGGAGGCGCCCTTCACCAGCTCCACCTGCTGGCGCCCCATGCGGATGAGGCCTTCGCGCTCCATCTGCTTCAGGAGCCGCGAGATCACTTCGCGCGAGGAGTGCAGCTCGTCGGCGAGCTCCTGGTGCGAGGCCTTCACCACGGCGGTGCCGCCACGCCGCGCCCGTTCCTGCAGGGTCTTCCACAGCCGGTCGTCGAGCTTGCGGAAGGCGATGCCGTCCACCACGTTCAGCAGGTCGTCGAAGCGGCGCTGGTACTGGTGCATCACGAAGGCCTTCCACGAGCGGTAGCGCGTGCTCCAATCGTCGAGCAGGCGCGTGGGCACCGCGATGGCCGTGGTGTCCTCGTCCGCGATCACGCGCACGTTGGAGCGCGCATCGCCCATGCAGCAGGTGATGGCCATCGCGCAGCTCTGGCCGGGCAGCACATGGTACAGGAGCAGTTCGCGGCCCTCATCGTCCTCGCGCAGCACTTTGAGGGAGCCGGAGAGCACCAGGGGCAGGAGCTTGATGTACTGCCCCATCTCCATCAACCGTTCGCCCTCCTGCAGCTCCATCAGCTGGCCCTCCTGCAGCACGGCCTGCCGCACTTCGGGTTCGTAAAGGTCCGGGAAGAGGCGGCGGAGGTCGGCCTCAAGCGCGGGATGTTCGGCCGGGGACAGGGTGCGCATGTTCGTTGGTGCAAGTCTAAGGCCTGTGGCGCTCGCGGCGGAGCATGATCAGCTGCGCGGCCAGCACGCCCACGGGGAGCAGGCCGGCCACCGTGAGGATGCGTTCCTGGTCGCGGCTGACGCAGGGCGGGCAGGGCGCGCCGGGCAGGCAGGGTTCGCACCGCGGCTGGATGCGGATGCACCAGGCCGCCAACGCCACCTCGAACACGAGCAGCACCAGCAGCAGGCTCCGCCACCGCACCCTCATCCGCGCCGGGTGTTGAGGAATTGCACGGCCATGAGACGGTCGCACCGAAGGGAATGGTCGCGCACGTACACGAGCACCGTGTAGTCGTTCTCGGTCTGGAAGTGCGAGCCTTCGAGCCGTGCGATGTCGGGCACCGTGGAACCGGGCGGCAGCCAGGCGTAGCAGTAGTCCACGAAGCCCTGCTTCACCAGGGCCTCCAGTTCGTAGGCCTTGCGCTCGGCGTTCCACGTCATGCGGTAGGACGGGTGGCAGCGCATGTCCGACAGGGCGCCGTACACGTACACCTCGCCGGAGGTGATGGGCGCGTCCATGCGCAGGGTGAAGTGCACGTGCGTGTAGTCGGCGCCCAGCGGATCCCCGTCCACATCGTCGTTGCGCACGTACTGGCGGCCGTTGAGGTCCGGCGTGTCGTAGTAGAGCTTGATGCTGCGGGGCTCCTCGGTCACCAGGTGCACGTCGTACAGGTCCCGCTCCGAGCGGATGGCGGCCACGCGGATGGTGGCGTAGCGCAGGTCCTTCACGTCGAAGTTGCGCCATTCGTTCCCGCCGTTGAACAGCGTCTGCGGTGGCATGTCGTACACCTTCGGACGCAGGTCGCTGCGTGCATCGTCCCACCGCATGTTCTGCAGCACCACCACCTGCAGGTCGTTGAAGGGGTCCTGCACGTTCACGCCGGGGTAGCGCACGGTGAGGTCGATGTGCTGCGTGGCGTCGCGCAGTTCCACGTCGCGGCTGGCCAGCATGCGGGCCTCCACCTGCACGCGCTGTTCGAAGACGAGGAAGCGCCGGGTGAGCACCACGTCGTCCGGGTCGCCGCTGCGGAAGAGCACCACCGCATAGTTGCCGCTCACCGTGGGGCGCATGAGGGCGTTCGGCAGCTCCAGTTCGTACGCGAGGAAGGGTTGGAAGGTGTTGAAGCTGGCATCGGGCGGGGGTACCGCATCGAGCTGGGCGCCGCTGATGTACTGCCCGGCCATCAGGTCGCTGCGGCGCCACTCATGGTCGCAGTGCACGATGGTGTACTGCAGGTTCTCCGTGCCGCCCTGGAGGTCGTCGAAGCGGAGCACCAGCTGGTCCGCTCCGCCCAGTTCGATCACCGGCGGCGCCAGTTCGAAGCCCTTCTTGAACAACTGTACGGTGTGGATGGTGGGGCTGTAGGTGCGGTCGCCGATGGGGTCGCCCGGCTCGAACGCCGGCAGGGCGGGGCGGGCGAGGAGCAGGGCCGCGGCGAGCGCAGTGGCCATCGGGTGCAACGGCGTATTGGTCACGGCCCGAAGGTATCCGATCGCGTGCCGGACCATGTTCCCTGCCGGGCACGGGCATCCACCCTGCACGCCTGCCGTCTACTTTGCGTACCGGTCCATGCCCACGCCCCCATCCACGCTCCGCATCGCCGCACTGCTGGCGATGGTCCTATTGTGCCTTCCGGTGGATGCCCTGGGCACGGACCCGCCCGCCGGCGCGCCGGGCCACGGACCACAGAAGCACCAGGTGGGGCGCATCCGGGGCACGCGCACCAACCGCCACGGCACCCACTACCTCTTCGGCATGTCGGCCATCCCGCTGGAGAAGGGCGAGGGCTTCTACAAGAACACGCTGGTCTCGGTGAACGCGGCGAACTACGGGCTCACGCGGCACCTCTCGGTGGGCGCCGGCGTCGAGCTGCTCTCGGTGATCACGGGCCGCGAGGCCGGCCCGGTCTACTTCGTGGACGCCAAGCTGGCGGCCGACATCAGCGAGGTGATGCATGTGGGGCTGAACGCTGTGTACATCAACTACCCGTTCCCGGCCAACCTGGACGACCCCCAGTTCACCGAGCGCCGCCCAGGCTTCAGCATCATCACGGCGGCGGCCACGATAGGCGATGCCGACCACCAGATCACCTTCTCCGGCGGGGTGTCCAACGACCAGGATGCGGGCCGTGTGCGACCTGCGGCGAGCGTGTCGGGCATGGCGCGGTTCTTCCCGCGTGCCGCGCTCATCACCGAGAACTGGCTCTTCTTCGACGACCCCGATGACTACACCGCCTGGAGCGTGGGCGTGCGTTTCATCGGCCAGACCGTGGCGGTGGACGTGGCGCTGGTGAACAACAAGCAGATCCGCGAGGAGCTGCTCCCCATCGGCATGCCCATCGTGAACGTGGCGGTGGCCTTCTGATCGGGTCGGCGCCGGAACCTATCTTTGCCGCCCTTCGTTCGGAGAGGTGCCAGAGTGGTCGATCGGGTCTGTCTCGAAAACAGAAGTACCCGCAC
>JBIJCH010000104.1:0-7021 GCA_044344815.1 Flavobacteriales bacterium
GGGCGGACCGGGGCCACGGGACCGCCGGTTTTGCGGCCGCGAAAGTACGGTTTCGGGGGCCTTCAGTCAGCCTCGGGCAGAAGCTCCTGCAGTAGGTCGGCCTCGAAGCCGCGGCCCAGCAGGTAGCGCATAACCCGCTGGCGGCGCAGGGGCGTGGGATGGCCTTTCTCCAGGGCCCAGCGTCGGGCCACGAGCCTGGACGCACCGGCGCGGTACTCGTCTTCCTCAATGGCCTTCAGCCCGAGCCGGATGCAGGGCTCGGAGATCTTGCGGGCCTTCAGTTCATACGTGATGCGGGCGCGCCCCCAGCCCTTCTGCCGGAACTTGCTCACCGCATAGTGCTCGGCGTAGCGCTGTTCGTTGAGGAAGCCCTCGCCGATCAGCCTGCCGATCACGTCCTCCACCTGGGCCTGGTGCAGCCCCCAACCGTACAGCTTGTCACGCACCTCCTGGTGGCAGCGCTCCTGCAGGGCGCAGTAGCTGCGGGCCTTGATCAAGGTCTCGGCGGGTGACAGCTTCTTCAGCGGGGGCATGGCTGCGAAGATGCAGCGGAACGCACCGAAGTGGACTATAGCGGGATCTCCTTCCCTTCCGCGTCGTACACGTGGAAGTCGAGGTACTGGCTGGCGCCCTCACCCACCACCTTCACGCTCTTGCGCCAGCGCCACCACCACTGGCGCTGGATGCTCCAGAGGCCCTTGGTGAGGTAGGCGGCGATGAAGGGGTGCACCTTGAGGGTGAGCCCGTTCATGTCCTTCTCGGTGTGCAGATAGTTGAGGGCGTTCTCGATCTCGTCGATGATGAGCACGGGGGCGCTCACCTCGCCGGTGCCGCCGCAGGTGGGGCAGCTCTCGCTGGTGTCTATCTCCGTTTCGGGACGCACGCGCTGCCGCGTCATCTCGATCACGCCGAAACGGCTCGGCGGAAGGATGTTGTGCTTGGCCTTGTCGTCGGCCATGGCGTCCTTCAGCGCCTTGTGCAGCAGGCGGCGGTTCTCCGGCTCGTAGAGGTCGATGAAGTCGACGCAGATGATGCCGCCCATGTCGCGCAGGCGCAGCAGGCGCGCGATCTCCCTGGCGGCCTCGACATTGGTATCGAGCGCGTTGTGCTCCTGGTCCTTCGCACCGCTGCCCTTGCGACCGCCGCTGTTCACGTCGATCACGTGCATGGCCTCGGTCTTCTCGATCACCAGGTAGGCGCCGCTGGGCAGCATCACCTGTTTGCCGAAGGCCTGCTTGATCTGCTTGTTGACCGCGAAGTTGTCGAAGATGTCGAGCTTGCCCTTGTAGTGCTTCACGATGCCCTTCTTGTCGGGAGCGATCGTGTCCAGCGTCTGCACGATCTCCTCGGCGAGCAGCTCGTCGTTCACATGGATGCTGGTGAAGTCCTTGTTGAGCAGGTCGCGCAGCACGGCGCTGGTGCGGTCGATCTCGCCGAGCACGCGCTTGGGCGGCAGCGCGTTCCTGAGGTTGCGGAACATCACGTCCCAGCGCGCCAGCAGGTTCTTCAGGTCGGTCTCGAGCTCCTCGGTGCCCTTGCCCTCCGCGTTGGTGCGGATGATCATGCCGAAGTTCTTCGGCCGCAGCGAATGCATGAGCTCCTTCAGGCGCTTGCGCTCCGCCTCGTCGGTGATGCGGCTGCTGATGCTCACCTTGTTGATGAAGGGCACCAGCACCATGAAGCGGCCGGGGATGGTGATCTCGGCGGTGAGGCGGGGGCCCTTGGTGCTGATGGGCTCCTTGGCGATCTGCACCAGGATGCTCTGGCTGGCGCTCACCACCTCGGCCATCTTGCCCTCCTTGTTGATGTCGCCCTCCAGGTTCCACCCCTCCAGCATGGGGCTGGTGACACTGCCGCTCACCGCGCCCTTGGCGAACTTGTAGCTGTTGCGGTACTGCGGGCCCAGGTCGTAGTAGTGGAGGAAGGCGTCCTTCTCGTGCCCCACGTCCACGAAGGCGGCGTTGAGCCCCGGGGCCACCTTGCGCACCTTGGCCAGGTGGATGTCGCCCACGGTGAACCCACGGTCGGTGCGCTCGCGGTGCAGCTCCATGAGGAGCTTGTCACGCATGAGCGCAATGGCGACCTCGCCCTCGCTGGCGCGGATGATGAGATCGACGCTCATGCCGCGCGGAGGGACAGGTGTAGGATGGGCTCGGACCGCATGGGTGTGCGCACGCATGGCCGAAAGCCCGTCCCCGCAAGGCGGATGGACGGGCCCGACCGTTCAGTCGCGCTCCTTACCGGACCTTCTTCTTGTGCCGGTTCTTCCGGAGGCGCTTCTTGCGCTTGTGGGTCGCCATCTTATGGCGCTTGCGCTTCTTTCCGCAGGGCATGGTTACGTTCCTTTAGTTTTCAGTTCATCGATGAGCCGCTGGGCACCGTTGGTCAGGGCCGTGTCGGTCACCAGGGTCTTGTAGGTCTCGAGCGCCCCGATCGCTTGCGGGGTGCTGTCCAGGGATGCATAGGCGCGCCCCAGGAAGGCGTACGCGTCCGGGTACCCCTTGGGGTCGAGCGCGATCACCTTGCGGAAGCGTTCCATGGCCTTTTCGTACTGGCCGGTCTGCCAGCTCAGGGTTCCCAGCACGAACTGGGCCTCCACGTTGTCGGGCTCCTGCTCGGCCAGGTCCCGCAGCTTCAGGATGGTCTGCATCGGCGGACCGCCGGCGTTGAGCTCCTCCAGGATCGCCGCCACGCGGGGATCCTTGGCCAGGGGCCCTTCCGCCCGGGGGGTGGAGCCGCTTTCAGGGTCCTCGCTCACGCGGCCCTCGGCGGCCGAGGCGTTGCTTTGGGCACCGCCCTTAGGCGCACGCGGCGCCAGCACCAGCAGCACGGTCACCAGCACGGCCCCGCCGACCATCAGCCATTGGGGCATGCCCAGCCGCTTCGTGCGCTTGCTCATGCCTGCTGGGTGGACCGGTTCTTCACCTTGTCCACGAAGGTGTCGGCCGGCTTGAACGCGGGCACGTCGTGGGCCGGGATGATGATGGTGGTGTTCTTCGAAAGGATGCGGCCCGTCTTCTGGGCGCGGTGCTTCACCACGAAGCTGCCGAAACCCCGCAGGTGCACGTCCTCCCCCTGCTCCAGGCTGGTCTTCACCTCCTCCATGAAGGCTTCCAGGGCCGTGAGCACCACCGTGCGCTCGATCCCGGTCCGCTTCGCGATGATCCCGACCAGTTCTGCCTTCGTCATTGCCCTTCGAGGTTTTTGGGGGCGCAAAGATAGACTTTTCGGATCCTCAACCAACCCATCTTTGCGCCTGTATGTCAACACGTTCGTGGTTCAGCCGGGCCCTGGCGCCCTGGTACCGGGAGAACCGGCGCGACCTGCCCTGGCGGCGGACCCGTGACCCCTACCGCATCTGGTTGAGCGAGGTGATCCTGCAGCAGACCCGCGTGGACCAGGGAACGGCCTACTACGAGCGGTTCGTGGCGCGCTACCCCGACGTGGAACGCCTGGCCACGGCCCCCGACGGGGAGGTGATGAAGCTGTGGCAGGGTCTGGGGTACTACAGCCGGGCCCGCAACCTGCTCGCCACCGCCCGCGCCATCGCCAACGGTCATGGGGGCCGCTTCCCGGAGACCCCGCAGGAGCTGCTCCGCCTCAAGGGCGTGGGCGCTTATACCGCGGCCGCCATCGCCTCCATCGCCTTCGGCCACCCCGCGGCCGTGGTGGACGGCAACGTGTACCGGGTGCTGGCCCGCGTGTTCGGCCTGTCCACACCGATCGATTCCACCGAAGGGAAGCGGCTTTTCGCCGCGCTCGCCGAAGAGCTGATGGACCGCGACCACCCGGGCGACCACAACCAGGCCGTGATGGAGCTGGGTGCAACGGTGTGCACGCCCCGCGACCCGTCCTGCGAGACCTGCCCCCTCGCCCCCCGCTGCATCGCCCTCAAGGAGGGGCGCATCGCCGCGCTGCCGGTGAAGGCCGGTCGCACGAGCGTGCGCGAGCGTTACTTCCATTACCTGGTGATCGGCGGCGGGCGCCACATCGTGCTGCACCAGCGCACGGAGCGCGACATCTGGCGCGACCTGTACCAACCGCCCCTGGTGGAGACCACCGGGCCATCGACCCGAAAGGCCGTGGCCGCGGCCGCCGCGAAGGCGTTCGGGCGGCCGTTCGAGCTGGGCATGCCGTCGGAGCCCGTGAAGCACGTGCTGAGCCACCAGGTGATCCACGCCCGGTTCTGGCCGGTGAAGCGTTCAGGCACCGGCAGGCTTCCAACGGGCTGGATGAAGGTGGACCGCGCCGGCCTGCGCACCCACGCCGTGCCCCGCCTCATCGACCGGTTCCTGCAGCACCACTTCGCCCAGGCGGAGTGAGCCGCGTGTTTTCCACGATCTGGACACGGCCGGGGATGCCGGGCTATCTTTGGTCTCCATTCAATCGCATAGCATGTCCGGTGTCAACAAAGTGATCCTGATCGGCAACCTGGGTGCCGACCCCGAGGTGCGCCACCTGCAGAACGGTACGGCCGTCGCCAACTTCCGCATCGCCACCAGCGAGACCTACAAGGACCGCAACACCGGGGAGAAGCGGGAGCAGACCGAGTGGCACAACATCGTGGCCTGGCGCGGGCTGGCCGAGATCACCGAGCGCTTCCTGCGGAAGGGCAGCAAGGTGTACGTGGAGGGCAAGCTGCGCAACCGCCAGTACCAGGACAAGGACGGCAACACCCGGTACATCACCGAGGTGCAGGCGGATGAGATGACGCTTCTGGACCGCCCGACGGACCGAGGCGAGGGGCAGCCGGCCATGAGCGCCGCCCCAGCGCGTTCCGCCGCACCGGCCACCGCACCCGCGGGGGCGGAGAGCGAGCTGGACGATCTGCCGTTCTGATCGCCCGTCCCTGGTCCCGTTCCGGGGCCTCCCACGAAGCACGTCCCCCTTGGGAACACCCCATACCATCGTGTTGCTGGCCGGCGTAACGGATGCGCTGACCATCCTGGCCCTCGTGGTGATCCTGCTGCTGCTGGGGGTGAGCGCGAGCATGAGCGCCAGCGAGGTGGCCCTGTTCTCCCTCTCGCCCACCCAGCTCCGCGAGCTCAAGGAGAACGGGGGCCGGCGCGGCGCCGAGGTGCTCGACCTGCTCAGCCGGCCCAGAAGGCTGCTCGCCACCATCCTCGTGATGAACAACTTCGCCAACGTGGGCATCACGGTGTTCAGCACGCTGGTGATCAACGGCCTGTTCGACCTTGGCCGGATGCCGGCCTACCTGGTGTTCATCATCCAGGTGCTGGCCGTGACCTCGGTGATCCTGATGCTGGGCGAGGTGCTGCCGAAGGTGTACGCCACGTCACACGCCCTGCAGGTGGCCCAGCTGCTGGCGCGTCCGCTCATCACCCTGCGCTGGTTCTGGAGCCCGCTGAACGAGGCCCTGATCCGCAGCACCTCCTTCATCGAGAAGCGCTACCGCAAGCGCGGCACGAGCATCGACGTGGACGCCCTCGGCCACGCCCTCGAGCTCACCCGCGACGCCACCACCACGGCCGAGGAGCAGCGCATCCTGCGCGGCATCGTCAAGTTCGGCAACATCGAGGTGAAGCAGGTGATGCGGCCGCGCACCGAGCTCACCGCCTTCGACCGCGGGCTCACCTTCACCGAGCTGATCGCCGCCATCGTCGACAGCGGCTTCTCGCGCGTGCCGGTGTACGAGGGCACGCTGGACCACGTGGTCGGTGTGCTCCACATCAAGGACGTGCTGCCGCACCTCGACTCCAAGGACCTGGACTGGCGGACGCTGTTGCGCGAGCCGTACTTCGTGCCCGAGAACAAGAAGCTGGACGACCTGCTGAAGGAGTTCCAGGCCAAGCAGGTGCACCTGGCCGTGGTGGTGGATGAGTACGGCGGCACCAGCGGGATCATCACCCTCGAGGACGTGATCGAGGAGATCGTGGGCGACATCACCGATGAGTTCGACGACGAGGACCTGCTGTACAGCAAGCTCGACGAGCACACGTGGGTGTTCGAGGGCCGCTCCTCGCTCACCGACGTGTACCGGGTGCTGGGGATCGATGGCAGCGGCACCACCGATGCCGACCAGGCCCGGCAGGTGTTCGAGGACAACAAGGGCGAGAGCGAAACGCTGGGCGGCTTCGTGCTGGAGCTCACGGGCCGGATCCCCAAGAAGGGGGAACGCATCGACCTGCGGACCTTCAGCTTCACCGTGGAGAGCGCGGACAACAAGCGGGTGCGCCGCGTGAAAGTGCAGATGCGTGATGAGTCCAAGGCCTGAACCCCTGCTGCTCGCGGCCCTGCTGCTCGCGGCCTGCACCGGCGATCCGGTACCCAAGCCGCGCGGCTACTTCCGCATCGACCTGCCGGAACAAGCCTACGAGCGCTGGGAGCCGCCCTGCCCGTTCGCTGCCGAGGTGCCGGTGTACGCGCGGCCCTTGGGCACGGCCCGTTCCGACCGGCCCTGCTGGTGGAACCTCACCTTCCCGGGGCAGCGCGCCATCGTGCACCTCACCTACCAGCGGGTGAACAACGACCTGCTCGACCTGGTGAACGAGGCCCAGGGGTACAAGGCCCGGCACGAGGTGAAGGCCGATCGCATCCGCACCGAACGCGTGATGAACGACACCGCCCGGGTGTACGGTAACCTCTACGCCATCGAAGGGGACGTGGCCAGCCCGTTCGTGTTCTACGTCACCGACAGCACCCGGCACTTCCTCTACGGATCGCTGTACTTCAGCGCGCGGCCCAACGCCGATTCCCTGGCGCCCGTGACCGAACGCCTGCGCGCCGACCTGCGGCACTTCGTGGGCACCCTGCGCTGGCGCGACACGCTCACGCCCTGAGGGTCCGGCCCGTGCCATGCAGGGCCACCAGCAGGGTGGCCAGCAGCAGCAGCGCACCAAGCTGGTGCAGCACGCCCAGCACGAGGTCCACCTGCGTCACCAGGGTGAGCACCCCCAGCACGAACTGCAGCAGCACCGCGGCCACCATCCACCGCCAGGCCCGCTCCATGCCCGCGCTACGGCGGTGGTGCACGGCGGCCCCGATGAAGGCCGCGGCCACC
>JBIJCH010000183.1:0-5197 GCA_044344815.1 Flavobacteriales bacterium
ACCGTCGCGGTGGTGGGTGAGGTCCATCACCAGGTCACCGAAGGCCCTCACGTTCTCCGGCATGAAGCTGCCGTTCATGAGCGGCCAGGTGTTATAGATGCGGCCGGCATCAAGGCCCGCCGTGAAGGCCCCGTAGGCGATCTGAACAAGCAGCAGCAGCAGCAGGATCCGCATCCAGCGGGCGGCGGACGTGCCATCGCCCCGAAGGGCTGCCCGTCCATGGCGCAGGTCGAGCACCGTCCACCACACCAGGCCGAACACGCAGAAGGCCGCGCACAGGTGGATCGCCAGCCTGAAATGGCTCACGCTCACCAGCAGCTGTCCGTTGGCATCGCGCAGGTCCACCAGCCCGCTCAGCACCATGAACCAGCCCAGGCTGGCCACGGCACCCCCGCCCACCATGATCCAGATGGTGCGCCGAAGGAGCCACCCCTTCAGCAGCCCGCGACGCAGGAAGAGGGCGAAGGGCACGATGAACACCAGGCCCATGAGCCGGCCCCAGTTGCGGTGCACGTACTCCCAGAAGAAGATCCGCTTGAACCCGGCCAGGTCCATGTGGCTGTTCACCAGGGCGTACTCCGGGATCCGCTTGTACTTCTCAAAGGCCTCCTGCCACTGGGCCTCGTCCAGCGGGGGCAGGGCGCCCATGATGGGCTTCCATTCGGTGATGCTGAGGCCACTGCCGGTGAGGCGCGTGATGCCGCCGATGGCCACCATGCAGGCGATGAGCACACAGCCGGTGATCAACCAGCGTTGAACGGGGCGCAGGGCCTGCGGGGCGGCGTTCATGGCGGGCGAAAGTAAACAGCGCGGGAGGCCGGGGGGTTCGCGCAGGCCCGACATGAAAAAGCCCCCATCGCGGGGGCTTTCCAAGGAATGCGTTCACGCTCAGATGCGGAGCAGCCGGGCCAGCAGGGCGAACAGGCTCGGCATCACCAGCTCGGGCAGGGCCGCCGACACCTCGGAACCCTCCTTCGCGGCGGCATCCTCCGGCTCACCGCCATCCTCAGGCGCGTCACCCTTCACCTGGTGGGTGACCACCACCGAGGAGACCTTGTACTGACCTTCGTGGATGGCCTGCACGGCCTTCACCAGTTCGGCATCGCTGACCTGTGCGGGATCGAAGGTGACGATGGCATGGTCGGGGCTCTCATCCTCGGTGAAGCGGATCTCGGTGGACGCCACGCCCGGGATCTTCGCCAGCGCCTTCTTGATGGCGCCGCCGCACATCATCTCGCACGTCATGCCCTCAACGCTCATGTCGGCGAGGGTCACCGGCTCGCCGGCCACCACCACCTCGCGCTCGGTGCGGGCCACACCCTGCACCTCAGCGGCCACGGGTGCCTGGGGGGATCCACCGCAAGCGGAGAGCACTGCGGCGGCGATCAGGGGGAGAAGCGTCTTCTTCATGACCTTGGGGAGAGGAGGTTCGTACATAGGACGCCTGAACCAACGGAATTGTTACAAAAGTAGTGTGCCCGACGGGAACGGGTACCTTGGCCGTCCCCGTGGGGTGACGGATGGAACGGCGCGGTGACGAACGGTTGAAGTGGGCGCTCCTGCTTGTGCTGGCCCTGATCTGGGGCTCGTCCTTCATCCTCATGAAGCGCGGGCTGTTCCACGAAGGGGTTCCGGTGCTCACGCCCTTCCAGCTGGCCTCGGCCCGGCTGGCGATCGCCTGGCTGACGCTCTCCCCGCTGCTCCTGCGGCACTACGCGGAACTGCGCACCCATTGGCGTCCATTGCTTGGCAGCGGCCTGCTCGGCAACGGGCTCCCCGCCTTCCTCTTCGCCACCGCCCAGATGCGGGTGAGCAGCTCGCTCTCCGGCATGCTCAACAGCCTCACCCCCCTGTTCGCGCTGCTCATCGGGGTCAGCCTCTTCGGCCAGCGCCTGCGCATGGTTCACCTGGCCGGGGTGCTGCTGGGCCTTGCGGGGGCCGTCGGCCTGATCGCGCTGGGCAGCGACGACGGGCTGCCCGCCTGGTCGACCTATGCCCTGCTGCCCGTGGTGGCCACGGTGTGCTATGGTGCCAGCGCGAACATCGTGAAGCACCGCCTGTACATGCTCCCGGCATCGGCCACCTCCGCCCTGGCGCTCACCTTCGTGGGTCCTGTCGCCTTGGTGCTGGTGTTCGCCAGCGGTCTGCCGCGCACCCTCGCCATGCACCCCCACGGCTGGTCGGCCCTGGGCCATGTGGCCCTGCTGGCCACCCTCAGCTCGGCCCTGGCGCTGGTCCTGTGGAACGTCCTGCTCAAGCGCACCTCGGCGCTCTGGGCATCCTCGGTCACCTACCTCATGCCGGTGGTGGCCATCGGCTGGGGGATGCTCGACGGCGAGCGGCTCGGACCGATGCAACTGGCCATGATCGCGGTGATCCTGGCCGGCGTGTACCTGGTGAACGTGGCCGAGCGGCGCTGATCCGCAGCGCTTCGACGGCCATGCCCATCTTTGCCGCATGTACCGGGGCCTCAAGGTGATCGTGGTGCTGCCGGCCTACCGGGCGGCTACCACGTTGGAGCGCACCTACCGCGAGATCCCGCTCGACCTGGTGGACGAGGTGGTGCTCGTGGACGACCGCAGCCCCGACAACACCGTGGAGGTGGCGCGCCGCCTGGGCATCCGCCATATCGTGGAGCACCAGCGCAACCGCGGCTACGGCGGCAACCAGAAGAGCTGCTACGACAAGGCCCTGGAGCTCGGCGGTGACATCGTCGTGATGCTCCATCCCGACTACCAGTACACCCCGAAGCTGCTGGAGCCCATGATCGCCCTGCTCGGCAACGGCGTTTACCCTGTCGTGTTCGGGTCCCGGATCCTTGGCCAGGGCGCGCTGAAGGGCGGCATGCCGCTCTACAAGTACGTCGCCAACCGGCTGCTCACCTTCGTGCAGAACCTCCTGATGGGGCGGAAGCTGAGCGAGTACCACACGGGATATCGCGCCTTCACCGCGGCCGTGCTGCGTGGGGTGGACTACCACCGCCTGAGCGACGACTTCGTGTTCGACAACGAGATCGTGGCGCAGCTCTGCTGGCAGGGCCACGAGATCGCCGAGATCACCTGCCCCACCAAGTACTTCGACGAGGCCAGCTCCATCAACTTCAGCCGCAGCGTGACCTACGGCCTGGGGGTGCTGCGCGTCTCCATCCGGTACCGCCTCGCGAAATGGGGCGTGCCCTGGTCCATCCTGAACGGTCCCTGAGGCCATGAACCACGAGCTTTCCCACATCCTGACGCACCTGGGCGAGGACCGCGCACGCGGCTTCGATGCCGTGGTGCCGCCCATCGTGCAGAGCGGCAACTTCAGCTACCCCACGGTGGCCGAGATGCGCCGCACCGTGCAGCACGAGTTCGACCGGCCGCTGTACACGAGGGGCTTCAACCCCACGGTGGCCATGGTGCGACGCAAGATCGCCGCGCTCGAGCATGCCGAGGACGCGCTGCTCTTCAGCAGCGGCAGCGCCGCCATCGCCGCCGCCGTGATCGGCTTCGTGAAGGCCGGCGACCACATCGTGTGCGTGCACAAGCCCTACAGCTGGACGCGCAAGCTGCTGGTGGAACTGCTGGCCCGCTTCGATGTGGCGCACACCTTCGTCGACGGCACCGATGCGGAGAACTACCGCCGCGCGATCCGGCCCAACACCACCTTCTTCATCACCGAGAGCCCCAACTCGCTCACCTTCGAGCTGCAGGACCTCGCCGCCGTCGCAGCGATCGCGAAGGAGAACGGCATCATCACCCTCTGCGACAACAGCTACAACAGCCCGCTCTTCCAGAACCCGATCGACCTGGGCATCGACATGGTCGCCCACAGCGCCACCAAGTACCTCAACGGGCACAGCGACGTGGTGGCCGGTGCGCTGGCCGGAAGTGCGAAGCACATGCGCCAGGTGATGGCCCGCGAGCTGATGACCCTGGGCGCCGCGCCCAGCCCGCACGACGCGTGGCTGCTCATGCGCGGCCTGCGCACGCTGGAACTGCGCGTGAACCGCAGCGCCGACAGCGCCGAACAGGTGGCGCGCTTCCTGGAGGCGCATCCCCGGGTGAAGCGCGTCCACTGGCCGGGCCTGGAGAGCCATCCGCAGCATGCGCTCGCGAAGAAGCAGATGAAGCGGGTGGCCGGGCTGATGACCATCGAGCTCGACGCGCCCGACGAGGAGGCGGTGGAGCGTTTCTGCGACAGCCTGCGCACCTTTCTCATCGCTGTGAGCTGGGGCGGTTACGAAAGCCTCCAGTGGCCCGTGTGCGCACTGAAGGGCCCAAGCGGCTACTACACCGACCTGCCGTTCACCATGGTGCGGCTGTACATCGGCCTCGAGGACCCCATGACCCTGATCGCCGACCTGGAGAACGCACTGGCCCGGATGTGATCGCACACCCGGGCCGGCTCGTTGCGCTCCGTACGTTCGTCAGAACGAAGCGCGCAAGGCAAGGATCAGGTTGCGGCCCGGGGCCGAGATGCCCGATGAATAGGGACGGTAGCGCTGGTCGGTGATGTTCTCCACGCCACCGGACACCTGCAGCAGCCTGCTCAGCTGGTAGCTCCCCTTGAGGTTGAGCGTGTGCCAGCCCGGTGCATAAGGGTCCCCGTTCGCATCCTTCGCGTAGATCGGTGCCTTGGCCTGCTCGCTCGGTGCCAGGTCACCGTGATCGAAGGCACCGCTGAACTGGACGAACAGTTCCAACCGCAGCCGATCGCGCGACCAGTTCAGACCGGCCTGCCCGAACGGCGGAGGTGCATGGCGCAAGGGTACATCGCCGGTGCTGTCATCATCCTGCTCGACACCGTCCTGCCAGTTGTAACGCACCATGAGGCCCCATCCCCTGCCGAACGCGGCATCCGCACCGAGAACAAGCCCGTACACGGTGGCCTGTGCCGCGTTCTGGATCGCGTCCACGCGGCTGGGCTCGCCATCATAGGTGATCGAATCCAGTCCGTTGAGCGTGAACGGCCGTCGCACCATGGCATCGTCCAGCAGGGTGTAGAACGCGCCACCGCTCAACCGTAGCCGCTGGTCGATCACCTTCTCAATGCCCACCTCCGCTGAATACGCGTATTCGGGCGCCAGCCCGGGGTTCGGTACGATCACCGCACCCGGCTCGCTGTCGAACACCTTGCCGATGTCGTCGATGTTGGGTGCACGGAACCCGGTGCTGAGGTCCAACGAGAGCTTCCAATCCCTCCCGGGCCGATAGGA
>JBIJCH010000397.1:0-2714 GCA_044344815.1 Flavobacteriales bacterium
TTCCTTCGGGGCTGAACGCGATGCGGTAGATCGCGGCCTTGTGCGCGGGTATGGCCAGCAGTTGGGCAAGGTCACCATCGGTGCGCCACACGCGCAGGTGCCCGTCCTTTCCGCCGGTGACCAAGGCCGGCTTGTAGGGGTGGAAGGCGGTACAGAGGGCCCCGCCCTCATGCGCATCGAGCGTGTGCACCTCGTTCAGGTCGGTGGTGTCCAGGAGCCGCACGCGGCCATCGCCGGCGGCCACAGCCAGCAGGCGGCCGTCGGGGCTCACGGCCATTCCGCGCAGCTTGTCCTCGCTCAACGGAATGAGGCGTTCGCGCGCGATGGTGGGGGCCAGCGCATACACCGCCAGCGTGCCGTCACCCGCCGCGCAGGCGATGCGTCCGCCGGGGAGCGGGGCGATGGCGTAGATGCCCTTGCGCTGGTGCTGGAACAGCTGCTGCTCGCGGCCGCCATGCAGGTCAACGACATGCAGGCTCCCGCTGTCGGTGCCGATGAACAGGAGCCCGAGCGGCGGGTGCAGGTGCAGGGCGAAGACCGGCTGGCCCACTTGCACCACGGCGATCCCCTCGTCAGGCCGGTCGAGCGACCACCGCACCACGTGGCCATCGCCGCTGCCGCTGAGGAGGGTGCGCGGTGCGGGACCTTCCACCAGTGCGTACACCGGACCCTTGTGCCCGCTGAACCGGGCCTTCACCACGGGGCGCATGGCGCGAAGATCGCACCGGCGGGCCTCATGCGCCGGTGAGCCGCAGGCCGATCAAGGCCACCAGCAGCAGGGTGAGGAAGCCCACGCGCAGGGCGTTGTTGGGCTCGCCGTAGAACATGATGCCGATGATCGCCGTGCCGAAGATGCCGATGCCCATCCACACGGCGTAGGCGGTGCCCAGGGGGATGGTCTTGATCGCCTTGCTGAGGCAGAAGAAGCTGATGAGCGAGCACGCGAGGAACAGCGCGCTGTACCGAAGGTCCTTGAAGCCGTCGCTGAGCTTCAGGAAGGTGGTGAAGCCGATCTCGAAGATGCCGGCGAACAGGAGGTAGGTCCAGGCCATGCGGCAAAATACCGGACCCCGGCCTCATTTCGCGGTCGGGGTCCGAAAAAGGCGATGGCCGTATCGCCTTACAGGCGCGCCTCGAGCTCCTCGCGCAGGTCGTCCGCGCCGATCGGCTCCAGGTGCAGGTCCACGTTGAGCTTCTCGGTGATGGTGATCTCCTGCATGGCCAGATGGGGCTTCCCATCGCGGTAGGCCGTGGCCAGCACGATGGCCTTCGCGCCCACGGGCAGCTGCATCTTCTCGAAGTCGCCGTGGGAGAAGCTGTAGGTGCCGTTCCTCATCTCGTAGCCGGGCAGGAACATGCCGTGGCTCTTCACCACCATGCTGATGCACACGTCGCCCACCTCCTTGTTGTCGATGCGGGTGATGATGTCCACCGGCCTGCTGCGCTTGTCGTACAGAAGCCGGTCGATGTTGGCCCAGCCGAGCTGCTTCACCTGGAAGATGTAGTTGGTGGCGGGGTCCACATTGAACATGTTGGTGCCTTTGGGGGCGGCATCCCGCCTTGCGCTCCGACTGGCGGCCAGTGCCCCGTCCCAGTCCGGTGCGGATGTCGCGTTCCACGTCTGCGCGAAGCCGTCCACGGTATCACCGGGGGTGAGGGTGACCTCGTGGCCTGCCACGGTGATCACCGAGTCCCTGGTGATCATCAGGCCATCGCCGCTCCACCAGAGCTTCATCAATCCGTCGCGCACGCCCTTCGGCGCATCGTCCAGCGAGCTGAACCGCTCCACACGGTACCAGGCGTTGGTGCGCATGGGGCGAGGCTCGTCGACCACCGCACCGGCATCCACGCCCGCCTCCCGGAACACCATGTTCACATTGGCCGAGGGGGCCGGGGGGATCAGTTCGCGGGGCGCCTGCCATTCAATGCCGTTCCCTTCGACCTTGCCGGGGAAGAACTTCATGCCGCTCTTCGCCCCGCGCGTGGGGATGGCCATGTCGATGAGCTTGCCCTCCGCCAATGCCAGTGCCTCGCCGTTCGCGCTGGCCTCCAGGCAGAACGAACCGCCGCTCTCCAAGGCCTTGCCCTGGTACACGGTGACCATGTTGCCCATCACGAAGTCCACGGGCCTCAGCACCTCCCGCAGTTCGAGGTGCACCGGACCCTTCACCTGACGGCCGTTCGCATCCACGAAGGCGTTCGCGGGCACCTTCACCGTGCACCCGCCCTTGCTGCGGAGCAAGGTGTCGCGGTCGGCGTGGAGGCTGAAGCGCTGGGCGGGGACGTTCTCCGGCGACTGGAGCGCCTTCTTCATCGGCGCAATCGCGGCCTTGGGACGCACCGGTACGGGTGACGGCTTCGCGGCGGGCGCAGGGGGCGCTGGTGCAGGCTGTTCGATCTTCACCACCGGTGCCTCCATGTGGGCTGCGGCCTGTGCGGTGACCTGCGCCGGTCGCGGTGATACGGTGCTGCGTTGCATCCACCAGGTGGTGCAAAGGCCGCCGAGCACGAGGCTGCCGGCGATCAGGATGAGGTGTGGCTTCTTCATCGGTCAAGCTGTTTCGTTGACCTGAATGCACCTGCCGGAAAAAGGTGACCCCCGGTCTTCGGGTGAAGCCGGGGGTCGGAAGAGGTGAGAGGTCGGTCAGAGCAGGTTCTCCTTGGCGGCGGCCTTGCGCTTGGGGTCGGCCGGCATGGTGCCGAAAACGTGGTCC
>JBIJCH010000161.1:0-5506 GCA_044344815.1 Flavobacteriales bacterium
TCATGGGCGTGAAGGTGGGCCTTGGGTGGTGAGCGCCGAGTCGCGAGTATCGAGTGGCGAGTGAATGCCCCAAGGGGACCTCACTCGCCACTCGGTGCGTTGGCCCCAGTGGGGGACACTCGCCACTCGCCCCTCACTTCATCAACCGTTCCCCTTCCTTCAGCGCGGGCTCGTTCTTGTTCGCGAGCTGTCCGCAGGCGGCATCGATGTCGCGGCCTCGGCTGCGGCGGATGCGGGTGACGATGCCCTTCTTCTCCACATACTGCTGGAAGGCATCGGCCACCTCGGGGTCGGTGCGGCCGTACTCCCCGCCATCGATGGGGTTGTACTCGATCAGGTTCACCTTGGCGTGCACGTCGCTGGCGTAGCGCACCAGCTCCTGGGCGTCCTGGAGCGCATCGTTGAAGCCGCGGAGCAGGATGTACTCGAAGGTGACGGAACGCCCGGTTTTGCGGGTGTAATGCCGCAGCGCGTCCTTCAGCTCGGCGAGCGAATTCTGCTCGTTGATGGGCATGATGCGGCTGCGCTTCGCGTCGTTGGCGGCGTGCAGGCTCAGCGCCAGGCTGAACTTGGGGTCGTCGTCGGCGAGCTTGCGGATCATCTTGGCGATGCCTGCGGTGCTCACCGTGATGCGGCGGGCGCCCATGCCCAGGCCGTCCTGCGCGTTGATGCGCTCGGCGCTGCGCAGCGTGTTGGCGTAGTTGAGCAGGGGTTCGCCCATGCCCATGTACACGATGTTGGATAGGCCCTCCTTGTAATACTTGCGCGCCAGCTCGTCGATGAGCACCACCTGGTCGAAGATCTCGCCCACGCCCAGGTTGCGGATGCGCTTGAGCTTGCCGGTGGCGCAGAAGGTGCAGGTGAGGCTGCAGCCGATCTGCGAGCTGATGCAGGCGGTGAGGCGGGTGGGGGTGGGGATGAGCACGCCCTCCACCACGTGGCCGTCGTGGGTGCGGAACGCGCACTTCACGGTGCCGTCGGTGCTGCGCTGCTCCTCGGCGAGCACCAGTGGACGCAGCACGCAACGCTCGGCCAGCTGGGCCCGGAAGGCCTTGGGCAGATCGCTCATGGCCTCCCACGAGCGCGCCTTCTTCTTCCACAGCCACTCCCACAGCTGCTTGGCACGGTAGGGCTTCTCGCCCAGCTCCGCCACCAAGGCCTGTACCTCCTCCAGGGTAAGCTCGCGGATGTCGGAGGGTTGGGACATGGCCTGCAAAGGTAGGCCCACCTACTCCCGCCCCCCCAGCACCAGTTCCGCCACCTCCAGGTCGAAGGGCGTGGTGACCTTGATGTTGTGGTCCTCGCCGTCCACGAGCGCGATGTTCACCCCCAGGCGCTCCACCAGGGTGGCCTCGTCGGTGAAGGCGGGGTCGAAGGGCAGCTCGAAGGCCTGGCGCAGCAGGTCCACCTTGAAGCATTGCGGGGTCTGCACGGCGCGCAGGCGGCTGCGGTCAACGGCGCGCGAGCCGTCCCCCTCCACCCGGCGCACGCTGGAGCTGATGGGCACCACCGGGATCGCGGCGCCGTGTACCATGGCGGCGTTGAAGCAGCGGGCGATGAGGGCGGGGCTCACCAGGGGGCGCACGCCGTCGTGCACGGCCACCAGCCCGTCGTGTGTCACCGCGTCGAGGCCGGCGCGTGTGCTGTGGAAGCGCTCGGCGCCCCCGGCCACCAGGGTGTGGGGAACCTCGAACTCGTGCTGCGCGCACAGGTCCTCCCAGGTGGTGTGGTGGTCCACGGGCAGCACCAGCACCAGCGGCATGTGCGGGTCGAAGGCGTGGAAGGCCCGCAGGGTGTGGAAGAGCAGCGGTTCACCGTGCAGCAGCAGGAACTGCTTGGGGATGGACGCGCCCATGCGCCTGCCCGATCCGCCGGCGACGATGATGGTGGAGCGTTCCATGGGACTTACCGCAACGGCGCAAAGGACGCAACGAATGCCCAACGTTCGACAGGGCAGGAGTGACCAGGAAAAGAGCCGCAGCTTTCGGGCTGCGGCTCCGTTGCGCTCGTTGCGCCGTTGCGGTGAATTCCTCAGATGATCAACATCGCGTCGCCGTAGCTGAAGAAGCGGTACTTCTCCTTGATCGCCACCTTGTAGGCCTCCCACACAAGGTCGTAGCCACCGAAGGCCGCCACCATCATCAGCAGCGTGCTCTCGGGCATGTGGAAGTTGGTGATCATGCTGTCGGCGATGCTGAAGTCGTAGGGCGGGAAGATGAACTTGTTGGTCCATCCGTTGAACGGCTTCATGTGGTTCTCGGTGCTCACGCTGCTCTCGATGGCGCGCATGGTGGTGGTGCCCACGGCGCACACGCGCTTGCGCGCGTCCTTGGCCTTGTTCACGACCTCGCAGGCATCGCGGGGGATGATCACCTGCTCGCTGTCCATCTTGTGCTTGGTGAGGTCCTCCACCTCCACGGGGCGGAAGGTGCCCAGGCCGATGTGCAGGGTGACATCGGCGAAGTGGATGCCCTTGAGCTCCATGCGCTTCATCAGCTCGCGGCTGAAGTGCAGACCGGCGGTGGGGGCCGCCACGGCGCCCTCGTTCCTGGCGTAGATGGTCTGGTAGCGCTCGGCATCGCTGGGTTCCAGATCGCGCTTGATGTAGTGCGGCAGCGGCGTCTCGCCCATCTCGGTGATGGTGCGCTTGAACTCGTCATAGGTGCCGTCGAACAGGAAGCGCAGGGTGCGGCCCCGTAGAGCTTGTTGCCGATGCGGATCTTGCGGGCGGGGTCCACGATCACGTCCCACAGCAGGCTGTCGCGGTTGAGCTCGCGCAGCAGGAACACCTCGATCTTGGCGCCTGTCTTCTCCTTGTTGCCCCACATGCGCGCAGGGAACACCTTGGTGTCGTTGCGCACGAAGACGTCCCCGTCGTCGAAGTAGTCGATGATGTTCTTGAACTTCTTGTGCTCGATCTTGCCCGTCTTGCGGTCCAGCACCATCAGCCGGCTGCCGTCGCGGTCCTTGGAGGGGTAAAGGGCGATCTGCTCCTTGGGGAGGGTGAACTTGAACGCGGTAAGTTTCATGGGGGAACGCGGGGCTTACAGGCCCTCGCTGCGGTTTTGGGGCGCCGAAGATAACATCAACTTTAAGCGAACGTCAAAGTCGCTGGGCCTCAGCCTCTAGGGTGGCTTGTTGCCCATTCGTCGAACCAAGCCGACCATTGGTGGGGGGTGAGGGCGTCGGCCAGGTCGAGCTCGCCGCTGCGGTGGCGGCGCAGGGCGGTGAGGTAGGCACCGGTGCCAAGGGCCTGTCCCAGGTCGTGGGCCAGTGAACGGATGTAGGTGCCCTTGCTGCACGCGACCTCGAAGTGCACGTGGGGCCCTTCGATGCCGGTGATGGCGAGGCGGTCGATACGCACGGGCACAGGGGGCAGCTCCACCTTCTCCCCGTCGCGGGCCAGGAAGTAGGCCCGTTCGCCCTCGAACCGTTTCGCGCTGAAGCTGGGCGGTCGCTGCATGATCTCGCCGGTGAAGCGGTCGAGCACGGCGTGCAGGTCGGCCGCGGTGATGTGCTCCCACGGGCGCTCGTCCTGCACGGTCGATTCGGCATCGTAACTGGGCGTGGTGTGCCCCAGGCGCAGGGTGCCGGTGTACACCTTGTCCTGGCCGGTGAGCAGGGGCAGGTCCTTGGTGCGCACCCCGAAGCCGATCACCAGCAGGCCGCTGGCCAGGGGGTCGAGTGTGCCGGCGTGCCCCACCTTGATGCGGCGGCCCAGGATGCTGCGCAGGGCCCCGCGCAGCTTCTTCACCACGTCGAAGCTGGTCCAGCCCACCGGCTTGTCCACCAGCAGCAGGTCACCGCGTTCCACGTCCAGCTGCATGGCTCACACAAGGCTGAGGTCGCGGCCCAGGGCGATCATCACCAGCAGGGCGCCGCCCACCACGATGCGGTACCAGCCGAAGAGGCCGAAGCCGTGCTTGTTGAGGAAGCCCACGAAGCCCTTGATGGCCAGGGCGGCGACGATGAAGGCGACCACGTTGCCGATGGCGAAGACCTCCCAATGCTCCGCCTCGAAGGTGCCGCCCTCCTGGAAATAATCCCACAGGCTCTTGGCGGTGGCGGCGGCCATGGTGGGCACGGCGAGCAGGAAGCTGAACTCGGCGGCCTGGCGGCGGCTGAGCTTGCGGGTGAGCCCGCCGATGATGGTGGCGGCGCTGCGGCTCACGCCGGGCACCATGGCGATGGTCTGGAAGCAGCCGATCACCAGGGCGTCCCGCCAGGTCATGGGTGCGGCCCGGTCCTCGCCATCGTGTGGGAACCACCGGTCGATGAACAGGAACACCACGCCGCCCAGCAGCAGGGCGGCGGCCACCACGGTCACGTTCTCCAGCAGCATGGCGATGCCGTCCTTGAGGAGCAGGCCGGCGATGGCGGCGGGGATGAAGCCCACCACCAGCATGGGGTAAAGCCGCAGGTTGTCGAAGAACCGGTGGCGGTACAGCACCACCACGCTCAGGATGGCCCCGAACTGCACGGCCACCGTGAACAGCTTCACGAAGTCGTTGGAGGGGATGCCGAGCAGGCTCGTGGTGATCACCATGTGCCCCGTGCTGCTCACCGGCAGGTACTCGGTGAGGCCTTCAACGATGGCGATGAGGATGGCTTGGAGCAGGGTCATGGACGGGGAGCGGCCGGATCGACCGGCCGCGAAGGTGCACTGCGCAGGGGCTCACCCCGCCCTCAGGAGGTGCTTTTCTTCAGGATGGCGTACGCCACGAAGAGGTAGCCCACCAGGCACACGATGGGGGCCACGGTGATGCGCCGCGGGCTGAAGATCTCGTTGGCGTCGAAGGCGTTCGGGTCACCGCTGCCGCCGCCGGCCATGAGCACGTAGCCCACCAGGATGATGCCCAGCCCGATGAGCAGCAGCCGGTAGTTGCTGCGGGTGAAGGGCATGTCGTTCTGCTGCGGCTGGGCCATGGCTCAGGAGAAGTTCAGTTCGTCGATGTTCATGCGAAGGTAGCGCCGCACGGCGAACCACGTGCTCACCAGGCTGATGGTGAGCCCCAGCAGGAGCACCCCGGCCAGCAGCAGGGCCAGGGAGGGCACGTCGGTGAAGGCCAGCAGGTCGGGCACCTGGTTGCGGGCCGCGGCCAGCATGCCCATGAGCAGGCCGATGGCCAGCACGCCGGCCACCAGCCCCTGCCAAAGGCTGCGCCCCAGGAAGGGCCGCTTGATGAACCATTGGGTGGCCCCCACCAGGTGCATGGTGCGGATGAGGAAGCGCTTGCTGTAGATGGCCAGCCGGATGGTGTTGTTGATCAGGGCCACCGCGATGATCAGCAGGAGCAGGCAGAAGAGCCCGCCGATGAGGGTGAGCTTGCGCAGGTTGGCGTCGATGTTCTCCAGCACCGTGGCGTTGTAGCTCACCTCGCCGGTGCGGGGGTCCTGCCGCAGGTGCTCGGCGATCCACTTCATGCTGTCGGGCTGCGCGTAGGCGGGCTGCAGGTGGAGCTGGATGCTCGCGGTGAGCGGGTTGGTGCCGGTCACGGCCATGAAG
>JBIJCH010000077.1:0-7963 GCA_044344815.1 Flavobacteriales bacterium
TCATCAGGGCCGCGGCCTCGTCGGCGGTGATGAAGCCCGTGCGCGCGGTGAAGGGCTCGGTGTCCAGCTGCTTGCGGAACTGCATCACGTCCACCTCCTTCACCCCGCGCTCCATCATCACCTCCATCACCATGTTCTCGCGGAAGTAGCGCTCGATGGCCCGGCCGTTCAGCGCCAGCCAGCCCAGCACGCCCAGCATGAAGAGCACCAGGGTGATGCCGATCACCGTGCCCACACCGCTGTTGCGGGACCTCTGGCGGTCGCGACCGGCGTTGCTCATGGGGGCGAAAGTAGGGGCGGTGCCAGCGGCCGCGGGGCCCGCCGCCGCCGGCTTTCAACACCGCCGCGGGAATAGCGGGCCGCCCCTTGTCGCTGGTCGGTACGCGCGCCAGCACTGTCCACCGTCACCGGCTAACTTCGCCGGCCTTCACCACGGCACCACGGACATGGCTTACGAGCACAAGGAGATCGAGCGGAAATGGCGGGAGGAATGGCGCAGGCGCGGCACCTACCGCGTGGCGAACGACCCCTCGCGCCCCAAGTACTACGTGCTCGACATGTTCCCCTACCCCAGCGGCGCCGGCCTCCACGTGGGGCACCCGCTGGGCTACATCGCCAGCGACATCGTTTCCCGCTACAAGCGGCACAAGGGTTTCAACGTGCTGCACCCCATGGGCTACGACAGCTTCGGCCTGCCCGCCGAGCAGTACGCCATCCAGACCGGCCAGCATCCCGCGACCACCACCGAGGTCAACATCAAGCGCTACCGCGAGCAGCTGGACAACATCGGCTTCTGCTTCGACTGGGACCGCGAGGTGCGCACCAGCGACCCGGGGTTCTACAAGTGGACGCAGTGGATCTTCATCCAGCTCTTCCACAGCTGGTACAACGCCGAGGCCGGCCGCGCCGAACCCATCAACACGCTCATCGGCCGCTTCGAGGCCTTCGGCTTCAGCGGCATCGACCGCCGCAAGCTCACCGGCGACGAGGACATGGAGGCGCCCACCTTCACCGCTGCGGAATGGCGCGCCTTCAGCGAGACCGAGAAGGAGGCCGTGCTGCAGCACTTCCGCCTGGCCTACCGCAGCGAGGCCTGGGTGAACTGGTGCCCCGCGCTGGGCACCGTGCTCGCCAACGACGAGGTGAAGGACGGCGTGAGCGAACGCGGCGGTCACCCCGTGGAGCGCAAGCGCATGCCGCAGTGGAGCCTGCGCATCACCGCCTACGCCCAGCGCATGCTCGACGGCCTCGACCAGCTGGACTGGAGCGAGAGCATCAAGGAGGCCCAGCGCAACTGGATCGGCCGCAGCGAGGGCGCCCTCGTGAAGTTCCCGGTCGTTGGCAGCGATGAGGTGGTGGAGGTCTTCACCACACGCCCCGACACGCTCTTCGGCGTCACCTTCATCACCCTCGCGCCCGAGCACGTGCTGGTGGACAAGCTGGTGACCGCCGAGCGCCGCGCCGAGGTGATGGCCTACGTGGCCGAGGCCAAGAACCGCAGCGAGCGCGAGCGCCAGGCCGATGTGAAACGCGTGAGCGGCGCCTTCACCGGGGCCTATGTGAAGCACCCCTTCACCGGCCAGGACGTGCCCGTGTGGGTGGGCGACTACGTGCTGGTGGGCTACGCCACCGGTGCTGTGATGGCCGTGCCCGGCGGCGACCAGCGCGACTGGAACTTCGCCACGCACTTCGGCCTGCCGATCATCGCCGTCACCGAGGGCGCCGACATCACCAAGGAGGCCGACGAGCGCAAGGACGCCACGCTCACCAACAGCGGCTTCCTCGACGGGCTGAAGGTGCCGCAGGCCATCACCCGCGCCATCCAGGAGCTGGAGAACCTGGGCCGCGGCGAGGGCCGCATCAACTACCGCCTGCGCGACGCCGCCTTCGGCCGCCAGCGCTACTGGGGCGAGCCCATCCCCATCTACTACGAGAACGGCCTGCCGCGCACGCTGCCCGAGGAACGCCTGCCGCTGGAGCTGCCCGCCGTGGACAAGTTCCTGCCCACCGCCGACGGTGAACCGCCCCTGGCCCGCGCCACCGACTGGAGCTACAACGGCTTCCCGCTGGAGACCACCACCATGCCCGGCTGGGCCGGCAGCAGCTGGTACTTCCTGCGCTACATGGACCCCGGCAACCCGGAGCGCTTCGCCTCACCCGAGGCCATCAACTACTGGCACCAGGTGGACCTGTACGTGGGCGGCAGCGAGCACGCCACCGGTCACCTGCTCTACTTCCGCTTCTGGACCAAGTTCCTCTTCGACCGCGGCTGGCTGCCCTTCAACGAGCCTGCGAAGAAGCTGGTGAACCAGGGGATGATCCAGGGCATCAGCATGATGGCGAAAGTGACGGTGGACCGCAGCCAAGGCACTGAGCGGTACCTCGTTCTATCGAAGGAGAAGCATGGTGCCGAAGGAGCGTTCGATCGGAACTACCTCATCGATAATGTCGCGTTCAGGGACGGACGCTATTTCATCGACGAGGAAGGTGCGGCACGTACCCGGGCCAAGGAGGCCACGTTCCGCGAGTTCCACCTGGACGCACCGGTCGTGGAGCTTGCACCGGTGGTGGAAAAGATGTCGAAATCGAAGTTCAACGTGGTGAACCCCGACGACATCATTGAGCGCTACGGGGCCGACACGCTGCGGCTGTACGAGATGTTCCTGGGCCCCATCGAGCAGAGCAAGCCGTGGGACACCAACGGCATCGAGGGCACCTACCGCTTCCTGCGGAAGTTCTGGAACCTGTTCCATGCAGGGAATGTGGGGAACGAGAACAATGTGGGGAACGTGGCGGATGCGTTCCACGTGACCGACGATGCCCCCAGCAAGCCCGAGTTGAAGGTGCTGCACGCCACGTTGAAGAAGGTGAGCGAGGACATCGAGCGCCTGAGCTTCAACACCAGCGTGGCGCAGTTCATGATCGCGGTGAACGAGCTGGGGAGCCTGAAGTGCACCAAGCGCGCGGTGCTTGAGCCGCTGGTGATCGCCCTGGCGCCCTTCTCCCCGCACATCGCCGAGGAGCTGTGGCAGAAGCTCGGTCATGCCGACAGCGTCACCAGCGCCCCCTGGCCCGCTTACGACGAAAGCCACCTGGTGGAGGACAGCTTCAGCTACCCCATCAGCTTCAACGGCAAGACCCGCCTGCAGCTGGAGTTCCCCATCGCCCTGGACCCCAAGAGCGTGGAAGAGCAGGTGCTGGCCAACCCCGAGGTGCAGGCCCGCCTGGAAGGCAAGGCGCCCAAGAAGGTGATCGTGGTGCCCAAGCGCATCGTGAACATCGTGGTCTAGTGCGTTGCGCATTAGGATGTTACGCGATCCGTGTTGCGCGTTCGTTCGGATAACGCGCAACACGTAACACACCAACACGCGACCCATCGCCTACCGCCAGCGCTTGAGGCGGCTTTCGGTGAAAGCACCGATCGGCACCACCTTTGCGTTATGGGCGACATGACCCGCAAAAGCCTCTTCCTGTTGGCCGGCGTGGTGCTCTTCACCACCGGCCTCGCCCAGGGCCGCACGCAGAACGACAGCGGTCCGGTGTCCCCCGTTGCCGCCCCGGGCACCTTTCCGCTGCGCACGCTCGAGCACAACGCCTTCAAGCCCGGTGAGAAGCTCACCTACGTGCTGCACTACGGCTTCGTGAACGCCGGCGAGGCCACCCTGGAACTGCGGGAGACCGACCTCAAGGTGCAGGGCCGCACCATGCTGCAGGCGGTGGGCAAGGGCCGCAGCACCGGCGCCTTCAACACCTTCTACAAGGTGGACGATCATTACGAGACCTACTTCGACCGCGACGGGGTGTTCCCGTGGATCTTCATGCGCCGGGTGAGCGAAGGGGGCTACGAGTTCACGCAGGACTACACCTACATGCAGCACCTGCACACGGTGACCACGCAGAAGAAGCGCACGCACACCGTGCCGGCCCATGTGCAGGACATGCTCAGCGCGTTCTACTTCGCCCGCACCATGGACTACAGCAAGGCGAAGCCCGGCGACGAGTTCGTGATCGAGACCTTCCTGGACGATGAGCTGTGGCCGTTGAAGATGCGCTTCATCGGCAAGGAGACGATCAAGCTGCGCAACGGCAGGTACCGCTGCCTCAAGTTCCAGCCGGTGGTGCAGCAGGGCCGCATCTTCAAGACCAACGACGACCTCAACGTGTGGGTCACCGACGATGCGAACCACATCCCCGTGCTCGCGCAGGCCAAGGTGCTCGTGGGCTCGATCAAGATGGAGCTGAGCAGCTACGAGGGCCTGGTGCACCCCATCGCCAGGGAGTGACCGCAGGCCTCGTGCCCCTTGGTTGTCCATGCCGTACCGTTGAAATGATCCCGGCCGCCCCTGCGTTCACCTTGGGGGCGTGTCGCTTTCTTGGGCATGCCGAAGCACCAGCCCGGCGCGCGTGAGCATGAAGCGATGGCAGAAGTGGACGGTGGTGGGTGGCCTGTTGGTCACCGCAGGCTTCGTGGTCACCAGCGTGGACCTGGCGCCGCACGTGGAGTACGTGCCCGATCCGCCGCTCGCCGAGGCCGACAGCATCCCCGCGCCGCCCAGTGCCTACGGCATACCCATGAGCGGCTTCGTGCTGGAGCAGGGCGTGATCCGCAGCGGGCAGACCTTCAGCGACCTGCTGGCCCAGCACGGCGTGGGCGCGGTGACCATCGACAGTCTGGTGCGCCTGGCCTCGCCGGTGTTCGACGTGCGCAAGCTGCGCAGCGGGCACCCCTACGCGCTCATCTTCACCGATGACCATGAACGCGTGCCGCACTACTTCGTGTACGAGGCCGATGCGGTGGAGCACATCATCTTCAAGGTGCAGGCTCCCATGGACGTGCGCGTGGGCCACCGCCCGGTGGTGACGGAGGTGAGGCACGTGAGCGTGGCGGTGAACGGTGCCCTGTGGAACGACCTTCGGCAGGCCGGCGCCGATCCCGCGCTCACCATGCAGCTGGCCGATGTGTTCCAGTGGAGCGTCGACTTCTACCGCATCCAGAAGGGCGATCGCTTCACCGTGATCTATGAGGAGCGCTCGGTCGATGGCGAGCGCTACGGGCAACCGCGCGTGCTCGGGGTACGCTACAGCAGCGGTGAGGCCGTGAAGGAGGCGTTCCGCTTCGCGCCGGACAGTGCGCACGTGGCCTACTTCGATAGCGAGGGCAACAGCCTGCGCAAGGCCTTCCTGAAGGCGCCGCTGAAGTTCAGCCGCATGAGCTCGGGCTTTTCGCAGCGCCGCTTCCATCCCGTACAGAAGCGCTTCAAGGCGCACCTGGGCACCGATTA
This sequence comes from Flavobacteriales bacterium, assembly GCA_044344815.1. Lineage (GTDB taxonomy): Bacteria > Bacteroidota > Bacteroidia > Flavobacteriales_F > PHOS-HE28 > PHOS-HE28. The sequence continues at coordinate 5,283 of JBIJCH010000077.1, forward strand.
TGCCGCGCCCTACGGCACGCCGATCCTGGCCGTGGGCGATGGCACGGTGGAGAAGGCCGGCTGGACGGCCGGCAACGGCAACTACGTGAAGATCCGCCACAACGGGGTGTACAGCACGCAGTACCTGCACATGCGCAAGATCCTGGTGAAGAACGGCCAGCGCGTGTCGCAGGGACAGACGATCGGCGAAGTGGGCAGCACAGGCCTCGCCACCGGTCCGCACGTGTGCTTCCGCTTCTGGAAGAACGGCGTGCAGGTGGACCACCGGCGCGAGGAGATGCCCAGCGCCGAACCCGTGGCCCCCGAGCACCGCGCGGCCTTCGCCCAGGTGCACGCAGGGCTGCTGGCGCAGCTCGATGCCGCGCAGAACGAAGCGCTGCACATAAGCACCGCGACGTTCTAGCGCGCCAGCTCCAGGATAGCGTCGTAAGTGTGGCGGTGCACCCCGCCGGACCCTGTGATCGCCGCGTTCACCGCGGCACCGGCAAGCACATCGTGCGGCATGGGCCGGTAGCGGTGCGGCAGCAGCGGCGCGATCGCCTTCGCCACCAGGATCCCGATGCGCTCGCCTGTCCGCTTCTCCCGGCGCGGACCGGTGAGGATCGAGGGGTGCAGGATGTGCGTGGCCGGCAGGCCGATGGCCTCCACGTCACGCTCCATTTCGCCCTTCACCCGGTTGTAGAAGATGCGGCTGCCGGCATCGGCACCGATCGCGCTCACCACGGTGAAGCGCTGCGCGCCGTGGTCCTTCGCCCAGCGCGCCAGGCCCACCACGAGGTCCTTGTCCACGTGGATGAACTTCGCCTTGTCCCCCCCCACGTTACGGATGGTGGTGCCCAGCGCGCACACCACGCCGTCCACACGTTCGTCGCGCAGCCCTGTGAGCAGGTCGCCATCGGCCACGCGTTGCTCCAGCTTGGGATGCTGCAGCGGCAGCGGCCTGCGCACGAGCGCGATCACCCGGGAGGCGCGTTCATCGCCCAAGAGCTGTTGCAGCACTGCGGAGCCCACGAGGCCTGTGCAACCCGCCACGAGGATGACGCTGCCGCTCATCGTTCCTTCAGCTCGGTGCGCGTCACCAGGTGCAGCCGCGTGTTGTCCGTCACCAGCGTCATGGAGCGGGTGGCGTTGGTGAGCCAGCCGTTGCGCAGGTCGAACCGGTACACCCGCTCCTCGCTCAGGCCGGCGCGTTCCACGGGGGTGCCGTCCTTCCCGAGCGCCTCCTTCAGCGCCTTCTGGTCGTACTGCACCACGATGCGGCACACGGCGTGGTCCTTGTCCAGTTCGTCCAGCCCGCATTCCAACATGGCCGGCAGCTCGGGCATGTCGGGGCGCAGGGGGGCCTGCACATCCTTCATCATCGCGGGTTCGCGGCGGCTGCCGGTGGCGGGGTAGGCGTACTGGTGGCCTTCGAGCAGGAAGATGAGCTCGTTGCGCTGTGTCTCCACCAGGGCATCGTACATCGAGTCGCACAGGTGGTGCAGCTGCGGCCGGCTTGGGCGGGGCATGTCCGGGGCCTGCCGGCCGAGCTCGGCCAAGGCCGCGTCGGCGCTGGCCACCATGGCGTCGAGCAGCTTCAGTTTCCGGCCTTCATCGGGCACCAGGCCGATCACCTCGGCGTTCGGTCCCACGGTGAAGTCGAGGCGCACGTCGCGCATGGGGCGGCTGATCGAGTCGACCATGCGCTCCATCATCCGCATGGCCTCCTCCATCGCGGCCTGCACCTCGGGCGAGGCATCGCTCAGGTCCAGTGACATGCGCGGCGGGGCATCGTCGGCGGTGTAGTACACGGTGAGCACGCTGCGGTCCTTGCGGCGCTCCTTCACGCCCAGATGGTAGCTGCCCCCGCCGGTCATCCGCATGTTCAGCGAGTCGGCCTGCAGGCGCAGCTCCATGGTGGTGCTCACCATGCGCGATGTGCCAGGCATCCAGCCGGGGGTGATGCGCACGTCCTTCTCCTGGGCCGCGAGGCCGGTCGCCGCCACGAGGGCGAGCAGCGGAAGCATCGATCGGATCATAGCGAAAGGTAGCGCCGCAGCGCTTGCTGCAACGGTGGAAGAAGGGAACTGCTTAGCGCGCGTCGCGGGTCTTCACGAAGATGTAGCCGCCCTGGGTGGCGCCCCAAACCTGCTCGCCGGCCTCGTTCCAGCCGCGGTCCCAGCTGATGAGCCGGTCGGCCTGCACGATGACCTCGCTGGTGGCGTAGCTGGCCTTGCCCCAGCTGTTGCGGCAGCTGCGCCCGTCGGTGGCGCCCACGAAGGCGCCGTTGCGGTTGTGCAGGGTGAGCGCGCAGCCTTCCAGCGGTACGAGCCTCTCCGGGGCGGTGCGGTCGAGCAGGTGGGTGAGCTTGTAGCCGCCCACGTACCACTCGGCGCTGTCGAGGCTGTACACGGTGCTTGTGAAGGTGCTGTCGTCCACCTGCTGCAGCTGGTACACGCGCTGGCGGTAGGGCTTGTGCTTGGCGTCGGCGCGGGCCTGCTCCACGTACACCCACACGCCGTCCGGGCGGGAGCGCCAGATGCGGGCCATCTCCAGCTCGATGTTGAAGTAGTTCGTGTCGGCCCTGGCCTGATCGGCGCTGCTGAAGGAGCCCAGCATGCAACGGGCCAGCGCGTCGAGCGTGGCCCGCTGGCCGCCCTGGGCGTGAAGCAGCGGTGCCGCGAGGAGCAGGAAGGGGATGA
>JBIJCH010000020.1:0-13445 GCA_044344815.1 Flavobacteriales bacterium
ATCCCCACCGCAACTTCGTGGGCGACCAGTACGCTGATGGGTGGAGCGATCACTTCCCGGTTTTCGTGATCCTGGTGCGCGAGCCGTGAGCGCAGGCGATAGCGACCGATACGATGAAAAAGAAAGCGGGGCGCCCTTGGGCGCCCCGCTGCTCGTTACGGTCGGTATGGATCAGCGCTGCACCAGCACCTTCATGGCCTGCACGGCGCCCTGGGCGCGCAGCGTCACGAGGTAGCCGCCGGCGGGCAGTGCGGACACATCGAGCGTGCTGCGCTCGCTGGTGAGCACACCGCCCAGCAGGCTGCGGCCGGTGAGGTCGCTCAGCACGTACTCCACACGGCTGCCGGCCAGGTCGCCCAGGCCGATGGTGAGGAGGTCCGTGGCAGGCACGGGGAACAGGCTCACGGTGGCGAACACGCCGTTCTCCGCGATCGAGCTGGCCACCGACACGTCGTTCGCATCACGCGGCTCCAGCTTGAACTCGCCGAAGCTGTAGAAGATGCAGCCGGTCACATCGTAGCTGGTGCCCACCACGCCGGTGTAGGCGTACATCTGGTCGTCCACGTAGAGGCTGTCGCCATCGAACAGCTTCCACTCGCCGAACTGGTTCGGTGCCACCACGCAGGGCACGTTCACCACCTGGCTCAGCACGCTCTCATAGCCTTCGGTGTTGGCCAGGGCCGTGGTGATGCTGCTCACGGCGGGCTCGGGGTTGCCGCTGCTCACCAGGCTGAAGTTGTTCGCGTTCGCGAGGCGGGTGAAGCCGAAGCTCTCCTCCACGGTGGCGCCGAGGGTCACGCTGTCGCCACGGTTCACCGTGTTGGCGTTGTCGCTCACGTAGATGCCGCTCCAGGGACCGTTGCCGGCCTGGATGTAGTAGCCGAAGCCGCTCACCACGCCGGTGACGATGCCGCCGGTGAGCACGCCCTGATTCACCACGGGGGAGGCGCCGTTGGGGTCGTTGGTGAACTGGATCGCGTAGATGCTGATGGGGGCGGGCGGGCCGGACACCTCGATGTTCACGTCGTCGATCACCAGGTGGTCGGGCGCGATGGTGTTGCGCACCGAGATGATGAACTCGGCGCCGGTGGTGTCGTTGGCGCAGCTCACCGTCTGGCTCACCTGCTGCCAGGTGTTGCTGCTCACGGTCACGTACGGGTTGTATGGACCGTAGCCCGAGCCGGTGCTGCGGCCGTCGAACAGGCCGGTGCGCACCTCGCCCTGGCCGCGCACCCAGAAGCTGATCACATAGCTGTCACCGTCCACCACGGTCTGCGGCTGCGTGGTGAAGCGGCGGTGGGACACGGTGTCGTTGTTCAGGCGCACGCCGTACAGGCCGCCGTGGGGGTTGTCGCTGGCCTGCGTCACATCCGCCTGCGCGATGCTCGTCTTCGAGCCCATCCAGCCGTCGGGCAGGTTGTTGGTCCAGCTCTCAAGGTCGCTGGAGAAGACCGTCTGGGCCTGCAGGGAGCCGCCCAGCGCGATCATCGAGAGGAGTACTGCTGTTCTCATGGGGGTGATGTTGGGATCGTGGGGAGAGGAGGTCACTGGATCTGCACGTCGTCCAGGCGCATGTTGGTGGTCTGGCCGTTGGGGCCGCTGCCCTGGAAGCGGAAGCCCACGACGAAGGTACCGGTGTAGCCCTGGGGCAGCGCCTGGCTGAGGTCGATCACGCCGCTGTCCACCCACACGAAGTTGGCGGTGCTGGGCGTGGCGTAGGTGCAGGGCACGGGGATCCATACCGCGCTGGCGGCATTGATGCCGTTGAAGTCGGTGCTGATGAACAGGGCGAAGGGATCGTGGCCGGCCACGCCGAAACCGCGCTGGGTGCGGAACTGCAGCGTGTTGCCGCCGCTGGCCTGCATCGTGGGGCTGATGAGCCAGGCCTCGTCGAGCGGGTTGTTGCTGTTGTAGGCCGTGCACTCGGCGTACAGCTCGCTCTGGAAGGCGTTGCCCTGCCACACGCGGCCGCCCACGGTGGCCACGTTGAACCAGCAGGGGAGGGAGATGTCCACGTTGTCCGTCACCGAGGCGAAGTCCTCGGCCACGGGTCCGGCGGGCGCGCAGGGCTGCGGCGGGTTGCCGGTGCAGCGGTCGTCGTCCATGTCCACCTCGGCCATGCTGCGCACGTAGAGCTGCATGTCGGAACCGAACTGGCCCACGATGGCCACCAAGCTGCCGTTGCCGGAGGGGATCACGGTGCCGGCGAAGTTGGCGTAGCCACTGGTGCGCACCAGGATCAGGTCGCCGTCGCAGTTGGTGAGGTTGTGGTTCACGCTCTCCTGGTTCACCGCGTCGGCGTAGGTCTGGCCCAGCTCGCTGGTCACGTACTCCACGCTGTCGATGCGCACGAGCATGGACTGCATCGCCGGGGTGATGTCCTCGAGGTTCACGTCCATCGGCTCCACGTTCACCAGCACGTCCTGCTTCACGATGTTGTTGTCCACGTCCACCGAGTCGAGCTGCAGCAGGCCGTTGTAGCTGCTGAGCACGGTGCCGGGCAGGTAGATGCGGACCTGGTCGCCCTGGTACAGGCCGCCGCTGTTCAGCAGGCGCAGGCAGATGGCGCCGGTGGCGTCCTGCACGTAGACGTTCTTGTACAGGTTGCCGTTCTGCTCGTCGGCGGTGACCACGGCGTACACGCTCTTGTCGGTGTCGAAGCGCACCGGGTTGCCGGTGAACAGCGCGCGGAGCTCGGCCACGGTGAGCACGCTGCCGGTGGGCAGGGTGCGCTCGGGCGGCGTGTCGAGGTCCTTCTTGCAGGCGGCGGCAACCAGCACGAGGGCGGTGATCGCGGCCAGCGCCGGGATGCGGAGGAGGGGGCGGTAGGGAACCATGGGCATGCGTCAGAAGCTGAAGGTGGCCATCGCGAAGTAGGTGGTGCCGAACATGTAGCTCAGGCGCGGCGGGAACGTGTCGGCGTCCTGCCGGTCGTAGCGCATCTGCTCGAACCCGCCCACGGCGAGGTCGGTCTTGTCGAGGATGTTGCTCACCGTGAAGTTGATCGCCAGGCGGTACTTGCGCTGGAACATCCAGCTCTTGCCGCCGTAGAGGTCGATGGTGCCGCCGGGGTCGAGCTTGGTCTGTGCCAGCAGCGTGGACCATTGCGGGTCGTCGGTCACGTAATCGGCCAAGGCCTCCTGGGTGCGGCGATCGGGGTTGGGGTCGAGGTAGATGTCGTCGAACCAGTTCGCGTTCACCCCGATGAACCAGAACTTGGGCGAGTTGTACTTAAGCCCCAGGGAGGCCGCGGTCTGCGGCACGCCGCCCACGCGGTAGTTCTCCCAGTACACGGTGCGGTCGGCCAATTGCTCGGCGCTGTTGTCGCGCGTCACGGTGGCCGAGGGGCGCGAGCTGTAGAAGTAGTTGCCGCCGGCGTACACCGCGGTGGCGGTCCACGTGGGGGTGAGCTTGCCCTCCAGGCCGATCTCGGTGCCGTAGTGGCGCTGGTCCACGCCGGTCATGGTGTAGTTCACCAGCGTGAGGAACTCATCGTGGTAGAAGGTGCGCGCCCAGATCTGGTCGGTGACGTCGGCCAGGAACACGGTGGCGCGGCCCTTCAGCCGGGGCATGCGCACCACGTAGCTGAGGTCGGCGCTGAGGGCCTGCTCGTTGGTGAGGCCGTCGATCACGGCATCGCGGGTGCGGGGGCTCAGGTAGGCGGTGCGCGGCACCGGCGGGCGCGTGAGCCACGCGGCGTTGGCGGTGATGAAGTGGCGGCCGCTGAGCTTGTACACGGCGCCGCCCTTCAGGCCGAAGTGCAGGAAGTCGTGCACCTCGCCCTTGCCGAAAGAGGTCTCGGGGAAGCGACCGTTCACGTACTTGCCGTCGCGCCAGAACGAGGTGCCCGAGGCCGAGGCGCCCACGTAGAGCTCCACACGCTCCCACTTGCGCTCCAGCTGGCCGAACACGTTCAGCATGCGCACATGCATGTTGTAGTTGTAGCCGAAGGTGTCGCCCTCGTACACCGCGTTGTTCGGGTTGCTCAGGTCGTTCTGGGAGATGGTGTCGTTGTTGAAGTCGCGGTCGGCGAACTGGTCGATGTCCACCCAGAAGTCACCGCCCAGCAGGTCCTCCATCACCTTGAAGTTGTGCGACACCTGCTTGTTGTAGCGGCCGCCCACGGTGAGGTGCGTGCGCTCGTCGAGCTCCTTCTCGTACACGCTGTTGATGCCGATGCGCGTGGGGTCGGTGCGGTGCTCCTCCACGATGTACTTGCTGCGGTTGCCGATGAGCGTGTCGCCCGCCACGCCCTCGGCGTTCAGCAGGGCGTACAGGTTCTTGCCGTTGGCGAAGTACATCTGGTCCCAGTCGATCTGCTGGGTGTTCGGGTCGGTCTGCCACAGCCCGGTGAGGAAGGCCGCCTCGGCGGGGTCGTTCTGTCCGCTGGTGGAGAGGCCGGGGGTGTAGTAGCTGGGCAGGTACCGGTAGTAGTCGGGGCGGGGGTCCTTCGCGTCGAACCAGTTCAGGTTGGTCTGCCCGTCGCGCCCGAAGGTGTAGAACGCCGTGGTGGTGACCTTGGCGTCCTCGGTGGGCCGGAAGTAGTGCGTGAGCAGGAAGGTGGGCTTGTGGTCGCGGCTGATGCGCGCGTTGCGCTTCTGGCCGTTCTGGAAGCCCCAGGCCGAGTTGTAGAAGTTGTCGCCGGTGAGGTCGTAGGCCTCCTGGATGGCCAGGTTCTGCCGGCCCTGCTCGATGGGCGCGCCGAAGGCCGTGAAGCCGAGGGAGTGCTGCTTGTTCAGCTTCTTCTCCACCGAGAGGAAATACGCGAAGGCGTTGAAGTAGGTGCCCGGGATGTAGCCTTCGTTCGCCCAGCGGCTCGAGGCGCTCACGCTGTAAGCCCAGCCGTTGGCGAGCATGCCCGAGTTGTAGGTGGCCATCACCCGGTTGCGGTAGGCGCGGTTGCTGCTGGCGTAGCTCACGCGCACCCCCCTGCGCAGCTCGCTGGCCCGCATGTTCAGGTCCACGTAGCCGCCGATGCCGCCGAAGTTGATGCGCGATGGGTTGATGCCGCTGCGCACGGTCATCCACCGCGTCACGTCGTTCAGGCCCGCCCAGTTGGTCCACGCGGCCCAGCCGGTCTCCAGGTCGTTCACCAGCACCCCGTTGATGGAGATGAGGGTGTTCTCCTGGTCGAGGCCGCGGATGCGGAAGCGCGCCGAGCCGAAGTTGAAGCCCGCCGTGCTCGTGAACACGTCGCGCGACGACTGCAGGATGCCCGATACGTCCTGCCCCCCGAGCTCCGCGTCGAGGTCGTCGGAAGTGATGGTATAGACCGGCAGGCGCGCCTCGTTGCCGGCCACCGAGGTGTCGGGTACGGTGTGCAGGGTGGTGTCCACCTGGCCATGCGCGGAGAGGCCTGCGGTAAGCAGGGCCGCGGCGAGCAGGTGCTTGGGAGAGGGGTTCATGCGGCGATCGGCGCTGCGGCCCCGGCCGTTCCTTCGACCGGGGCAAGGGGCGCAAAAGTATGCCGCATACCCGCTCCCCGTATGTGAAGGAAGGTTGAGCCCCGCATGAGGGTGGTGTGAAGCTTGAAAGCCCACCGATGAGGCCCGGCGGTGGAGCTCTTCCGGGTGGCTCCGCGCCCATGGAGACCCTACCTTTGCGGGCTTGCCCGCAAACCGGGCGGGCTGCTCGGCATGAACCCCCTGGCGCGCACCTTTCGGACGCTGCGCCCGCTGCTGCTGGCAGGGGGGCTTGCCGCCCTCGCGCCCGCCCGCGCCGCACACTATTCCGGCGGCAGCATCACCTACGAGTGTCTCGGCGGCAACCAGTACCTCTTCCACCTCGACCTGTTCCTCGACTGCGCCGGCTTCCAGATCGTGTCGCAGGAGCTCACCTTCACCAGCGACTGCGGCACCACCTTCACCCTGAGCAACCTCGCCGTGCCGGCCGGCACCGAGGTGAGCCAGCTGTGCCCCTCCGCCCTGGCCAACAGCACCTGCAACGGTGGCACGGAGCCGGGCATCATGCACTACCAGTTCGATGCGCAGATCACCCTGTCGGCGTGCGACGGGTGGACCGTGGCCTGGGACATCTGCTGCCGCAACACCACCATCAACGTGGCGGGCCTGCCCTCCATGCACATCGAGGCGCTGCTGAACACCGCCACCGCGCCCTGCAACGATTCTCCGGTGTTCACCGACCAGTCGCTGCCGTACGTGTGCGCCAATGAACAGGTGTCTTACAACTTCGGCGTCACCGAACCCGATGGCGACAGCCTGGTGTACAGCCTGGTGAGCGCCCAGCAGATCGGTCCCCCGGCCACCCCGGTGGTCTACAACCCCGGCTACGGCGGCACCGCACCGATCCCCGGCATCGTGCTCGACCCGGTGACCGGCCAGCTCACCTTCACGCCCACGCTGGTGGGCAACTACGTGGTGGTGCTGCAGGTGGCCGAGTACGATGCTAACGGGGCCCTCATCGGCACGGTGATGCGCGACATCCTGTTCGTGGTGCTGAACTGCACCAACCCGCCACCGGTGGTGGGCCCGCTGCAGAACAATACCGCCGGCCTGCTCGTCGGCACCAACGCCATCGAGGTATGCGAGGGCGAGCCGTTCTGCGTGGACCTTGTGTTCAGCGACCCAGACCCCGCCACCGTGCTGCAGGTGAGCTCGCAGGCCGCGGCCCTCCTGCCGGGCAGCACGGTCTCGGTCGCTGGTACGAACCCTGCGGTGGTCACCCTCTGCTGGACCGGCGACCCCGCGTTCAGCCCGGTGAACGTGCTCTTCGAGGCCAATGATGGCACGTGCCCGATCGTGAACACGGTGAGCACCTCCGTGAACATCGTTTCGAACCCTGGCGGGCCCATGCCCGATCCCGGGACCGATGCAGCGCTTCCGCTGTGCGCCCCGGTGGCCCCGGTGCCCCTGTTCAACGCGCTGGGCGGCACCCCCGCCGCCGGCGGCACGTGGACCGGGCCCAACGGACTGCCGCACGGACCCTCCTTCGACCCGGCCACCGATGCGCCCGGTGCCTACACCTACACCGTGGGTAACGCCTGCGCCACGGTGAGCGCCACGGTCACGGTCTCGCTGGTGGCCCAGCCCGATCCCGGTACCAATGGTGTGTTGGCGCTGTGCTCCACCGATGCGCCGGCATCCCTCGCCGCCCAGTTGGGCGGCACGCCCGACCCTGGCGGCAACTGGACCGGTCCGAGCCCGGTGGCGGGCGCGCTGTACGATCCGGCCACCATGGCGCCGGGCACCTACACGTACACCGTGGCCGGTGTCGCGCCTTGCCCGAACGCCACCGCCGATGTGGTGGTGACCGAGCCGTTGGCGGTGGATGCCGGGAGCGATGGCGCCCTGTCCTTCTGCGGTTCCACAGGGTCCGGATCGTTGTTCGCAGCGCTCGGTCCAACAGCACAGTCCGGCGGTGCATGGAGCGGTCCAAGTCCTGTGGTCGCCGGCACCTACGATGCGGCCACGATGGCACCCGGTGCCTACACCTACACCGTGATCGGGCCGGCGCCCTGCCTCAGCGACCAGGCCACGGTGACGGTGACGGAGAGCCCCGCGCCGGATGCCGGCCTTCCCGGTACGGTCACCGTTTGCGGTTCCGGCACGCCGGTGGCTTTGCTGGCGCAGTTGGGCGGCACCCCGCAGGTCGGAGGTACATGGGCAGGACCCTCGGCCGTATCGGCTGGCCAGTACGATCCGGCGACCATGGTGCCCGGCGTGTACACCTACACCGTGACAGGCACAGCACCATGCCCCGATGCCACCGCCACCGTGTCCGTGACCCAGGCCCAGCCGGTTGATGCAGGCATCGATGCCGCGTTCGTCGTGTGTTCCGACGCTGCGCCAGCCGACCTGTTGCCCCTGCTGGGTTCCACCCCGCAGCCCGGCGGCACGTGGAGCGGGCCGAGCGCCGTGGTGGCCGGTCAGTACGATCCGTCGACCATGATGCCGGGTGTCTACGTCTACACGGTGGCTGGAAACGCTCCGTGCCCGGATGCCGCCGCCTCGGTCACGGTGACCGAGCAGTCCGCGCCCGTCGCCGGCACCGATGCGGCCATCACCGTCTGCGACCAGGGCGCGCCGCTGGCCCTGCTGCCGCTGCTCGCCGGTGCACAACCCGGCGGCTCATGGTCCGCGCCCGGTGGTGGTGCGTTCAGCGGCACGTACGATCCTGCGGCCGACGCGCCTGGTATCTATACCTACTCGGTGGCCGGTGCGGCCCCATGCCTAGCCGACCAGGCCATAGTGACCGTGGTGGAGACCGCCAACCCCTTCGCGGGCGCGGATGCGGTGCTCGCACTATGTGGTTCCGGTGCACCCGCCGACCTTTTCGTTCTGCTCGCGGGCGCGCAGCCCGGTGGCACATGGACCGGTCCCGGTGGCGCGCCGTTCGGCGGCGTCTACGATCCGGCGTTGCATGCGGGCGGCGTATACACCTATGCGCTCGGCGCCACGCCGCCGTGCGTGAGCGACCAGGCCACGGTGACGGTGACCGAGGTGGCTCCCGCCGATGCAGGGGCCGATGCTGCCATCACCGTGTGCAGTACCGGCCCGGCCACCGGTCTTTTCGCGCTGCTCGCGGGCGCGCAGCCTGTTGGCGCGTGGACCGCGCCGGGCGGAGGACCCTTCGGCGGCACCTATGATCCGCTGCTGAACGCACCGGGCGTATACACCTACACCGTGCAGGGCAGCGCCCCGTGCCCCAACGACCAGGGCCAGGTGACCGTGACCGAGAACGCGGCCCCCTTCGCGGGCACCGATGCGTTGCTCACCATCTGCGCCACGGTGGCGCCGGTGGACCTCTTCGTGCTCCTTGGCGGAGCGCAGGCGGGAGGCTCATGGGCCGGTCCGCTGGGCGGCTTCAGCGGTGTGTTCGATCCCGCGGTGGACGGCAGTGGTGCGTACGTGTACACCGTAAGCGGTGCGGCGCCCTGCCCGTCGGACCAGGCCACGGTGCAGGTGACCGAGGAGCCTCCGCCCTTCGCGGGGGCCGATCCGGCGCTCACCGTGTGTGCGGGGGGGGCGCCCGTGGCGCTCGGGGTCCTGCTCACGGGCGCCGATCCCGGCGGCAGCTGGACGGACCCCAATGGCGCACCGTTCACAGGGTCGCTGGATCCCGGCATCGCACCGGCAGGCGCCTACACTTACACCGTTAGCGGTGTGCTCTGCCCGGCCGACCAGGCGGTGGTGCAGGTGACCATTGAACCCGGTGCGGACGCGGGCGGCGATGCGGTCCTTGGTCTATGTGCCGATGCGCCGCCGGTGGACCTGTTCACGCAGATCACCGGTACCCCCGATGCGGGTGGCACTTGGTGGGGGCCGGGAGGCGGAGCCTATGGCGCGGTGCTCGATCCGGCCACGGCCTCGGGAGGGGCGTACGTGTATGTGGTACCCGGCACGGTCACCTGTCCAGCTGACAGCGCCACCCTGCTCGTTTCCATCGCGCAGCCGGCCGACGCCGGTTCCCCGGCCACCATCGCCTTGTGCAGCACCGATGCACCGCTCGACCTGTTCGCGCAGCTAGGTGGTGCTCCCGATGCCGGCGGTGCTTGGACGGATCCGTCCGGTGTCACGTGCAACGCGGTGATCGATCCGGCCACGGCGATCGCTGGTACATATACCTATGCGGTGTCGGCCGCTCCACCCTGCACGTCCGCCGAAGCCACCGTGGTGGTGTCAATCACCCCCGTGCCCCAAGCGGGGATCACGCTCAACGGGCAGGGCGGTTGCGCGCCTGTGGAGCTCGTGCTCGGCACCGACATACCCGTGTGGGGCTCCTGTCTGTGGACCGTGGGCCCCTTCACCTCCGCGCAATGCGGCGGCGATACGCTGCTGCTCGATGTGCCCGGCACTTATCCCGTGGCGCTCACCATCGACGCGGGCAACGGCTGCACCACCACCGTGCAGGCCTCGGCACCGGTGGAGGTGGTGGGCCAGCCTGTGGCGGCCTTCACCTACGCGCCCGCCACGATCACCACGACCGCGCCCACCGTCACCTTCCAGAACCTGAGCACCGATGCAGCCACCTTCCAGTGGACCTTCGGGGACCTGGGCGGGAGCGAAGAGGTGGAGCCCACCTTCAGTTTCCCCGATGCGCTGGGTGATGCCTACACCGTGTGCCTCACCGCCTTCACCTCGCCCGCCTGCCTCGATACCGCCTGCGCCACGCTCGTGGTGGAGCCCTCGTCCGGCCTCTTCGTGCCCAACGCCTTCTCGCCCGATGGTGACGGCGTGAACGACCGCTTCATTCCCGTGTTGCTGGGCATGGCGCCGGAGGGTCAGGAGCTGCTTGTGGTGGACCGCTGGGGGCGCGTGCTCTTCACCACGGACCGCCCCGCTGAAGGCTGGGACGGCAACTTCGCAGGCGGCGACCCTGTGCCCAGCGGCGTGCTGGTGTGGCGCTTCACCGGGAGCGACGCCCATTCCGGCGCGCGTGTGGAGCGCATGGGCCACGTCACCCTCGTCCGGTAGCCGCATCGCCCTCCGGCTATCTTTGGCGGCCAGCGCCACGCCCCGTGCCCGAACGGCTCGTCATCATCCCCACTTACAACGAGAAGGAGAACATCGCCGACATCCTCGGCCATGTGTTCGGCCTGGAGCCCGCCTTCCATGTGCTGGTGGTGGACGACGGCTCACCCGATGGCACCGCCGCCATCGTGAAGGGGCAGCAGCAGCGCTGGCCCGACCGGCTGCACCTGATCGAGCGCAGCGGCAAGCTCGGCCTCGGCACCGCCTACATCACCGGTTTCAAGTGGGCCCTGGCGAAGGGCTACGACTTCATCTTCGAGATGGACGCCGACTTCAGCCACGACCCCAACGACCTCGTGCGGCTTTACAAGGCCTGCGCCGAGCAGGGTGCGGACATGAGCGTGGGCAGCCGCTACGTGAAGGGCGGCCAGGTGAAGGACTGGTCGTGGGACCGCATCCTGCTGAGCTTCGGCGCCTCGCTTTACGTGCGCAGCATCCTGTGGCTGGGCGTGCGCGACACCACCGCCGGCTTCGTGTGCTACCGCCGGCGCGTCCTGGAGCGCCTGGCCCTGGACGAGATCAAGTTCATCGGTTACGCCTTCCAGATCGAGATGAAGTACCGCGCCAAGCTGGCCGGCTTCAGGATCGTGGAGGTGCCCATCACCTTCGTCGACCGGCAGAAGGGCAAGAGCAAGATGAGCGCCAACATCTTCCGCGAGGCCATCGTCGGCGTGTGGCGCATGAAGACCATCCAACAACGATGAACGACCTGCTGGTGCGCAACGCCGTGGTGGCACTGCTGGAGCTGGTGCACCAGGGCGTCTTCACCCTGGAGCGCGTGGTGGAGAAGCACTGCCACGCACCGGCCCGCATGTTCCAGGTGGAGCGCTGCGGTCGTGTGCGCGAGGGCTACCGTGCCGACCTGGTGCTGGTGGAACTGAACGCGCCGTGGACGGTGGCCCCTGCCAACCTGCTGTACAAGTGCGGCTGGAGCCCCTTCGACGGCGCCACCTTCCGCGCCCGGGTGAAGCACACCTTCGTGAACGGCCGTCATGTGTACGCGGATGGCCGACTGGACCGCACGGTGCGCGGGGAACGGCTCCGCTTCGACCGATGAGGGCCCTGCTGCTGGCGCTGGTGCTTTTGGCCGCCTGCGGCACGGCCGACGCGCCCCCGCCCGATCTGCTGGACCGCGCCACCTTCACGCGCGTGCTGCTTCAGGCACAGCTGGTGGAGGCCCGCCTGAACCACGAACTGGTGATCGGCAAGCGCGGTGACAGCCCCGTGGAACGGTACTACGACGAGCTCTTCCGCCAGGAGGACGTGTCGCGCGAAGCGTTCGAGCGCACCTTCGACTGGTACAGTGACCATCCGGAGGAGATGCGCGCCGTGTACCAGGATGTGCTCACCACCCTCGACAGCCTGAAGGAGACGGCCGGGCGCTAACGCCCCTGTGCGAAGGCCACGGCATTGGCCACCATCTCCTCCGCCGTGCGGAAACGCATCCCCGTGATGCGCTCCGCCTTCGAGGCGTCGTAGCGGCGCTCGCTGACGGCCGTGTCCGCCGTGTGGCGGGTGATCATGGGCCGGCCGCCGAAGAGGGTGCGCAGCCGTTCGAGGCGCCAGGCCACCTGCAGCATCCAGGGGCGCAAGGGCCGGGTGGGTGCGGGCCTGCCCGCGGCCGTGCAGATGAGCGTGAAGAGGCGCCCGTAGCCGATGTTCCCACCCACAAGCAGATGCCTGCCGCCCACCTCGCCCGTGTTGAGCAAGGCCACGCTGAAGGCCGCCACATCGCGCGCATCCACCACGCCGTTGGAGCCGGGCGGCACCCAGCGGATGCCTTGCCGTACGCGGTCGATCATGGTCATGCTGCTCCGGCCGGTCCTTCCCGGACCGATGATCACGCAGGGGTTCACCAGCACGGCGTGCAGCCCCTCGGCGATGCCGCGTTGCACCTCCAGCTCCGCCTCGTACTTGCTCACGGCGTAGGCGCTGGTGCGTCGGTCGCGCGACCAGGGGCTCTCCTCGTTGGCCGCCTCCCCGGGCGCCGCTTTGCCGATGGTGGCGGTGGAGCTGAGGTGCAGCAGGCGCCCCACGCCCTGCTCCAGCGCGGCGTTCACCACGTTGGCCGTGCCGCCGATGTTGTGCGTGAACAGGGCCTTGGTGTCGCGCGGGTCGAAGCTCACGAGCGCCGCGGCATGGTACACATCGGACACGCCTTCCATGGCCGTGCGCAGGGCCGTGGGGTCCAGCAGGTCGGCCTCCACCCAAGCGATGCGGTCGAAGAGCGCCGCACCATCGGGGCGGTAGTGCTCGAAGATGCGGCGCACCACCGCGCGGTCGCTCCCCGGCCGGTGGGTGGCCCGCACGTAACGTCCCTGTTCCAGCAGGTGCAGCAGCAGGTGCGCGCCCACGATCCCCGTTCCGCCCGTCACCAGGTCCATTGCGGGGGCAAGGTAGACCAAGCTTCAAGTCACAAGGCTCAAGTACCAAGGTTCAAGAACCCCCGCGCCTGCTCCTGCCCCTGTCCACGCCATGGGGTACTTTCGCACGCGTTCCACCATGAGCACCGTTCGCAACCACATCGAGGAGCTGCGCTGGCGCGGATTGCTGCACGACAGCATGCCCGGCACCGAGGAGTACCTGCTGAAGGGCCCGGCCAGGGGCTACATCGGCTTCGACCCCACGGCCGACAGCCTGCACGTGGGCAACATGGTGCAGATCATGATGCTGGTGCACTTCCAGCAGAGCGGTCACCTGCCCATCGCGCTGGTGGGCGGCGCCACCGGCATGGTGGGCGACCCCAGCGGCAAGAGCACCGAGCGCAACCTGCTCGATGAGGACGCGCTGCGCCACAACCAGGCCTGCGTGCACGCGCAGCTCGAGCGCTTCCTCGATTTCACCACCAAGGTGAACCCCGCGCTGCTGGTGAACAACTACGACTGGTTCAAGGACATGGGCTTCCTCCGCTTCATCCGCGAGGTGGGCAAGCACATCAGCGTGAACTACATGCTC
>JBIJCH010000327.1:0-3241 GCA_044344815.1 Flavobacteriales bacterium
CACGCAGCCACTGGCGGAGCCCTTGACGACTCCCATGCCAGCGCGCGCGATGGACCCTTGGGATCCGTTCCATCGATCACACCGGCCAGGTACGGATGATCCTCCGAACGTAGACCACCGACCGCGAGAACCGGTCCCCGCCGGGTATCCGATGACCTCCACGCGGGCTTCGAACGACCCTGGGAAGCCATGCGCCGCATGAGCGCATCCCGCAGCGGTCCACCGCTTCCCCAAGGGGGCGCACCGGCGTCAAACCGTTCGTCCCGAATCACGTTCATCACGGTCGTCGTTCGTTCCGTCATTCCAATGGCCCGCAGCGAAACCTTCGGAACAGCAAGCGGGTAGAACGGTGCTCTGATCACCGGAACGATGCCTACCCACAGAAGGAACAGCCACGCCATGACCGGGCGCAGCGACGCGAACCCAGGTCATCGCGCCAACGTGCCACCCCCAGGAACGCTCCCACGCGGAGCGACGAGCGGCCACACGCCCCATCCGCGTGGCGCCATCCTGTACCTGCTCGCTCCCCTCCTGGCGCTGTTCACGCCATCGACCGTGAAGTGCCAGGATGAAACGGTGTACAAGTTCACCCTGGCGGGCATCGCCACCAACGCGGAGGCCAAGCTGTTCCAGCATGCCATGCTCGAGCGCACCGATGTGGCGTTCTGCACGTTCATCGAGGAATGCGCCTGCTTCAAGCTCGGCCTGCCCACGGCGATCGGCTGGCAGGACCTGAGCGCGCTGGTGAGCTCCGCCGGGCAGACGATCACCGGGCCGGTGCTGGTATCCAATGGACAGATGCTCAACATCGGGACCGAACCCACACGCTGAACACCATGCGGCACATCCTCACCGCGTCGGGGCTGATCGCCCTGATCATGCACGGCCACGCGCAGAGCGACCTCTGCAGCGGCGCCACGCTCCTCACCTGCGGCGTCACCGTTACCGGCAACACCGGCTCACCCTTCACGGCCGATACGGCCCCCGTGTGCGGCGTGGGCAACGGCACAGGCGGCGGCGTGTGGTACCGCATCACCGGGACCGGCCAGAACATCACCGCCTCCCTTTGTGCCAGTGCGTTCGACACGCGCATACGCGTGTACACCGGCGGCTGCTCGGCCCTCACGTGTGTGGCCGGCAACGACGACTTCTGCGGCACGCGTTCCCAGGTGACCTGGAACTCCATCACCGGCACCAACTACTTCATCCTCGTGCACGGCTTCGGCAGTGCCACCGGGCAGTTCAGCCTGAACATCACCTGCGCTGCCGTTGCTCCGTTGTGCTATACCTCCACCGTGACACCCTACGCCGCGGACCCCTTCGCGGGCACCCCGCTCACCCTCACGGACGATGTGCACAGCGCCCTGGTGCCCATCGGCTTCCCCTTCTGCTACGGTGGCATCACGTACACCCAATGTGTCATCTCCTCCAACAACTACATCACCTTCGACGCGGCACGGGCCAACACCTTCTCCCCCTGGGCGACGGTGACGGTGGCTGCCACCGTACCGCCGCAGACCATGAACAGCATCCTCAACCCCTGGCAGGACATCGACCCGGGGATCGGCGGTCAGATCCGCTACCAGACGATCGGCACGGCACCCTACCGGCGCTTCGTGGTGAGCTATGATAACGTGCCGATGTTCTCCTGCAACTCACAGCTTTACTCAAGCCAGACCGTATTGTACGAATCCACCAACTGCATCGGGTCGTTCATCACCACCAAGCCGGTCTGCACCACTTGGAACAGCGGCCGTGCGGTGCACGCCCTGCACAACATCACCGGCTCACAGGCCATCGTGATCGCGGGACGGAACAACACGGCCTGGACCGCTGCGGCCCAAGGGGTGTTCTTCACCCCCACCTGCGCACCCTGTTCCACCGCGACCACCCTCCAGTGCATCCAGATGGTGCTGCCCATGGAGCTCATCGAGCTCCGCGGACAAAGCACAGGTGATGCGGTGCGGTTGGACTGGGCCACGGCCAGTGAACAGGGCACCTCCGTCTTCATCGTGGAACGAAGCACGGACGCCGTACACTTCGAACAGGCCGGCGCTCTGCCCGCCGCGGGGAACAGCAGCTCCTTGAGGGTGTACAGCCTCGAGGACCACGACCCGCACCGCGGCATCAATTACTACCGCCTCACAACCTTCGACCAGGACGGGACAATGGACCGAAGCGAGGTGATCGCCGTGCTCCATGATCCAGCCAGCACCATGCTGGTGCGGCAGGACGCGATCACCGGGGAGGTCCTCTTCAACCTGGATGAACGGACCCCGCTGCCCGCAAGGCTCTCGGTGCATGACATGGGTGGCAGAGCGATCCGCTCCATCACCATCCACGATCGCAGTGGCAGGCTCCCCGGCCTGGGGCTTTCGCCCGGGCTCTACCTCCTGGGAGCACCCCAGGGCAGCCCTGCTGCGCGCTTCGCGGTCTGGTGATGCCTTCGCAGCGTGCCCTGCACGACCGGTTGACGGCCAACGCCCGGCCGGCATGGTATGCGTATGCGACGGGCGGCCCGCGCGCGATGACACCACCGAGCTCGCGCCGCCGGCTCAGCGCACGGCCGCCATGGGGCGTGTGCTGCTGCACTTCGCCCGCACACCGCAGCTCACACCGGCCATCGAGGAGGCCATCCTCGCCGTGGACCGCGCCCTCGACACCGGCGAAGATGTGCTAGCCGGCCGCGTGATGCGCGACCAGCTGCACCTGTACATCGCGCGACGCCTCATGGACAACGGGGACATGGCACGCGGTCTCTTCATGCTCGCGCACACCGGACGGGCCTACGGCGACACGTACTGGAACCTGCGGACGCCCTACCTCGAACTGCTGGACAAGGCCACGCCGGCGGACATCGACCGCATGATCGCATTGCTCGACAAGCCGGACAAGCGGACCTTCGAGCGCTGGCTGACCGGCGGCAGGATGTGGCAGGCCACCGGCACGTGGAGCGCCGACAGCCTCCCCATCACGCGGGAGAAACTGCTCGACCTGAAGAGCATGTGGTACGTGAACAACGACCGCATGGAGGAGGCGCATGCCACCCTGGAGCAGGTGCCCGACAGCTTCTGGCGCACCTTTCCCTACACGCTCTTCGCCAAGGACGACCCCTTCCTCGTGAACGTGGGGGACCTCCACAACGGGGCCCGCAAGGACAGGCGCTTCTACACCAAGCGCGCGTACCTCGCCGAGGTCCTTCGGCTCAAGCACGAGGCCGTCGCCGATCCGTCCAGGGCAG
>JBIJCH010000290.1:0-3646 GCA_044344815.1 Flavobacteriales bacterium
CAAAGAGGCGTTCTCTGCGCCTCAGCGCCTCTGCGGCCTCTTTAGTTCCGCTCGAACTTGTTGTAGCCCGCCGGGATCTCGAACAGGGCGGGCTTCTGCGCACCCTTGGTCACCTTGGTCACCTCCAGGCGGCTCACTTCGGCGCCGTCCATCTTGTGCTCCACGCCCAGCATGGGGAACACGCCACGGTTGTCCTTCACTTCCAGGAAGAACACGGCCTGCTCATCCTTGCGGTTCAGCGTTTCCAGCAGGGGCACGAAGAAGGTGAACTCATCGGCCGCGACCCAGTAGGTGAGCACACGGTCCTCCTTCACGCTCTTCACCACCCACTTCTCGCACTTGTAACCGGCCATGTCCTTCATCTCGCCGGTCTTCTTCACCTCCGTCTCCACGTCCTTGGGCAGGCGCATGTTGGGCACGTCCATGTACAGCTTTCGATCGGGGCTCAGGGCGATCACCGTGCGGTCGCGGGTGTCCACCAGCATGATGCCCTGCACGTCGCCGCGGGCGCTGATCTCCTCGATGCGGATGTGGTCTCCCTTGACGTAGTACTTGTAGTTGGTGATCACGGGACCGGTGGTCTTCGTGAACTCGATGATGCCCTCGAAGGCCTGCGCGTTCGCCAGGGTGATGCTGCCGAGCAGCGCGAGGGAGAACAGGTAGCGTTTCATCGTTCGGGGATGTTGGTCGATGGACCGGTCGCTTGGTGGAAGAGGCCGAAAGTTCCTCAACTTCGACCCTTCAACGGCCCCTGCCCCCTGAGGGTTACGCACAGGAGCCGGTTGTTTTCATGGCGGAACACCTTCGGACCGGCGCCCTGGGCGAGCAACTGGCGTGCCAGCACCTGGAGCGCAAAGGCCTTGCCATCCTGCACCGCAACTGGCGGCACGGCCACGACGAGCTCGACATCGTGGCGCGCGACGGCCGTTTCCTGGTGGTGGTGGAGGTGAAGACGCGCAGCACGGACCGCTTCGGGCACCCGGAGGAGGCCGTGGGCCCCGCCAAGGCCCGCAAGCTGCTGCGCGCCGCCGACGCGCTCATCGCCGCCACCGGCACCGACCTGGAGCTGCGCTTCGACGTGGTGAGCGTGACCCTCGGCCCGGGTGAACCGGCCATCCTCCACATCCCCGACGCCTTCTACCCCACACTCGATGAGCACCGCTGACCGCAAAGGACCCGGCAAGGGCAAGCGCCCCAAGGCCGCCGGCGAACGCAAACCCGGCGAGCGCCGGCCCCGCACCCGCAAGCCCGGCGACGATGCCAAGGCCCAGGACGATGCTTGGCGCCGCGAGTTCCGCGGGGAGGAGCCCCGCAGCGAGGAGGACAGGCCCTCCTACGCCCGGGGCAGGGCTTCGGAGGACAGGCCACGCCGCAGCGACCGCGATGAGCGACCCGCCCGCCCGTACCGCGGACGGAACGAAGGCGGCGACGACCGTCCACGCCGCAGTGCACCCCGGAGCACCGACCGCGGGGATCGACCTTCCGGCCCCTACCGCGGCCGCGAGGAAGGTGGAGAGGACCGTCCCTCCTACGCCCGCGGCAGGGCTTCGGAGGATGGGCCCCGCCGCAGCGCACCACGCAGCTACGACCGCCGCGATGCCGGGTCACGGTCCGGCGATCGCCCCCAGCGCTCCTATGGCCGCAGCAACGACAGGGGCCGCTACGGCGACCGCCCCTCGGGACCGCCCAAGGACCGTCGCGAGTACCGGCCAGACGACCCCGACGCGCGCAAGCCTTACCGCAAGGGTGAACGCAGCCAGCGCTTCAGCCTGCCCAACCCGGCCAACGAGGGCCTGGTGCGCCTGAACCGCTACCTGGCGCAGGCCGGCGTGGGCAGCCGCCGCGAGGCCGACGAGCTCATCGCCAGCGGCGCCGTCACCGTGAACGGCAAGGTGGTCACCGAGCTCGGCACCCGGATCAAGCCCGACGATGTGGTGCACTTCGGCGGACAGAAGCTGAGCATGGAGCAGAAGCGCTACGTGCTGCTCAACAAGCCCAAGGACACCATCACCACCACCGACGACCCGCGCGAGCGCCACACGGTGATGGACCTGATCCGCAACGCCTGCACCGAGCGCCTGTACCCCGTGGGTCGCCTGGACCGCAACACCACCGGCCTCATCCTGCTCACCAACGACGGCGACCTGGCCAAGAAGCTCACGCACCCCAGCCACGGCGCCGAGAAGATCTACCACGCCACGCTCGACAAGAACATCAGCGCGCAGGACCTGCAGCGCCTGGCCGATGGCGTGCACCTGGAGGACGGCCCCGCCGCCGCCGATGAGGTGAGCTACGTGGGCGACAGCAAGCGCGAGGTGGGCATCAAGCTGCACATGGGCCGCAACCGCATCGTGCGCCGCATGTTCGAGGCGCTGGGCTACGAGGTGGTGAAGCTGGACCGCGTGATCTTCGCCGGCCTCACCAAGAAGGACCTGCCCCGCGGCCACTGGCGCCACCTCACCGACAAGGAGCTCACCTTCCTGCAGCGACTGAAGGAACCCGCCAAGGCCACCAAGGCCGAGCGCGGCGGGGGAAGGTTGCGCGGGCAGCAGTTCGGGGATGAGTAGCACAGGACCTCACCCTCTTGGGTGCGGAACATTCGTGCGGTGAGGTCCATCTCACTGACCGCCTTGATGGAACTATAGTTGTGCACTTCGGTCGAAAGGCCCCCCTGCCGACCTACCTTGTCCCCAAGTCCGGCACCGCTTCCGGACCCCCGAAGACCTGTAGATGGTCTTCAACAGAAGGCGAAACACGGACGTAAGTCCTTCGCTGGTCATCTACGATCCCCGGTAAGGCGATCAACAAGCGGCTGGCGACCCCGGGTAAAGAACTCCCCGGTCCCCCGATACTGGTACACGTTCGCATGTCGCTCCCGGGCCCGGGACCGCACATCCGTCCCCACCCCGCTCCACGAGCAGGGACCCCGTACCGGTCCTGGAGGACCGAAGAGCCAGGCGGCCCGACGGAACGCAGCACGCACAACACATCAGTACCATGGAGAACGTAAAGAAGGAAGCACCCGCCGGCATGTTCACGATCGCACCCAACTCCTGGGGAGCCATCAAGACCAAGCTGAAGAACAAGTTCACGCAGCTCACCGATACGGACCTGGCCTTCGAGGAGGGCAAGGAACGTGAACTGAGCAGCCGCCTGCAGGCCCGCCTGCACAAGAGCGAGACGGAGGTGCGCGACCTGATCACCGCGATACGCGGTTGAGCACGTGGCCAGGCGCCCCCCGCGCCGGCCGCGAAGGGGGCCCGGAGGCTCGTCGCCACCGGGTCCCCCCCTCGCACCGCCACCACCCCAACACCTGCTTCCCATGGACCATCCCAACCACACCGCCCCACCCGGTATCTTCCGCATCGCGCCCGACCATTGGCTCTCCATCCGTGCCAAGCTCCGCGACCGGTTCGCCCAGCTCACCGAGGCCGACCTGGTGCTGGTGAAGGGCGGCGAGGCCGCGTTCACCCGGCGGCTGCAGGCCCGCCTGGGCTTGAGCGCCGTGGAGATCCGCCTGCTCATCACCGAGCTGTGACCCTGCACACGCATACGTTCCCACCCCCATCGACCAGCCCTCCACCCCCATGCCCCGCAACCCCCGCGACCCCATCCACAACGCCTCGCTCATGCAGCACCTTCACCG
>JBIJCH010000291.1:0-3636 GCA_044344815.1 Flavobacteriales bacterium
GCGATGGGCTTCGGGTTGTGCTGCCAGGCGAGGCTGCCGCGGTAGATGCGGGTGTTCTCGTACTGGGTGTTCACATCGTGGAACTCCTGGTCCTGGTAACTGTAGGTGAGCGCCAGGTTCTCCACGTCCCAGAAGTGCTCCTTGCCCGACTTGTCGCCGGTGCGCTCCTTGTGCACGTTGGTGAAGTTGATGCTTCGCCTTCGCGTATAGGTCTGGTACTCCTTCCGCCGCTCCTTGTTCTCCTCCTTGGTGAGGGTGCGTGTGGCATCATCCCACTCGATGTCGGGGTTCAGGGGGTCGAACTGGGGGTTGCTCACCTGCTCGCTGTAGCCCACGAACATGGGCACCTTCACGCCGCTGTTCTCGGGCAGGAACTTGCCGAGTTCGAGGTTGGAGGCCACGTCCACCCCGTACTTGGTCTCGCGCTGGCGCTCGCTCACCCGGCTGTCGATCTGGCCCCAGAAGGGGGTGCTGTAGTTGCCGGCCACGCTCAGGTTGCCCAGGTCGGCGAGCTGGGTGTTGAACCGGGCGAGCGCCGCCCAGCCGCCGCGCTGGTCGAAGTCGGTGAGGCGCAGTTCGTTCACCCACACCTCCACGCACTGGGTCACCCCGTTGTCGTTCGCCCATGGATTGGCCTCCGCACCGTCCTTCTTCGGGTTGCGGATGCCGATCATGATGGTGGTGAGCTGGCTCAGGTTGGGGTTGCCCTTCACGAAGATGCGGCGGTCACCATCGGTCCGGATGTAGCGCTCGTTCACAGGCCATCCGGCCTGGTTGCGGGCGATCTTGGCGTCGTTGAGGGTGGCGAACTCGATCACCATGTTGTTCGCCTCGGGCCATACGTTGAAGGGGTCGTTGTTGAAGAACTGCGAGGGCACGACCGGTATCTCGTACTCGTAATAGTTGTTCTCGTAATCGTTGCCCAGACGCACGAACACGCTCACATCGCCATACTGGATGGGGTCGTTCAGGTCGGCGGTCTCGGCGTGGATGAACATGCGCAGCTTCTTGTAGCTGCGGATGTCGAACTGCACGTTGCGGAAGGCCGCGCGGGCATCACCGTCGCGCAGGCCGCAGGTGCGCAGCTGCAGGCTCTGCTCGTTGAGGTTGCGCAGGTTGGCGCTGGCCACGTCGATCTGCCGGTTGATGTCGGGCGGCAGCACGTAGTTCACGGGCACGCGGCGGCCGTTCTCCTCGATGTTCACCGCGGCCACGCTGAAGGTGGTCTGGTCGGGGTCGCCGCCGATGGACTCGCCGGGGGTCTCCAGGCTGAAGTTGTACTTGCGCCACTCCCCGCGGATGAACTCCAGGCGGGCGAAACGCAGCACGGCTTCCTGCGTCCACCCGTGCAGGAACAGGCGCATGAAGCGGATGCTGCGGAAGTCCTGGATGCCGTTCACGACCTTCTCGGGCTCGCGGATGGGCACCTTGAACTGGTACCAGTACACGGTCTTGGGCCCGTCGGGCGTGCTGGCGGTGGCCTGCAGGCGGTCCACGATGAAGTTGCGGCCCACCACCATGTCCTGCGGCCGCAGGCTCACCTTGTACTGGAAGTAGCTCTCGCTCTCGGCCAGGTTCTGGTCCTGGTTGATGTCCTCGGTGCTGGGGAGGGTGGTGGCCTGGGTGGGGTAATCCTCGGGCGAGTCCTCATCGGTCACGCTGTTACCCTCGGGACCGTTGAAGTACTTGTAGCGCTCGAGGATGTCGAGGTCGTTGTTGTCGGCGAAGTCACCGCGGAAGAAGCGGTAGTTGTCGGCGCTGGGGTCGATCTCGAATGCAGCATAGACCGAGGGATTCACCACCGCCTGCACATCGGCGAGGTAGTCGGCGTGGAAGTCCTGCTCGGTGCGGCCCTCCAGGTCGGGTTGCACGCTGCTCAGGCCGTCCAGGCCCACGTCCTGGTACTTGTTGCTGTTGTTGTCCACGATGGCGAAGGCGTTCACCACGCTCTGGGTGGTGGGCACCACGCCCCAGCTGGTGTTGGCGGTGGCGAGGGAGGCGTTGTCCAGGTCCTCGGGCAGGCCGTTCTCGAAGAACTTGCGGCTGTCGCGCATCACGTCCTCGCTGATGTTGCCGAGGTTGATGTAGAGGTCGCCACCGGTGACGTTCGGGCTGTCCTCGTTGCTGGCAGGCACGCCCTCGCTGTTGGCGGCCGCGGGACCGAAGGGGTCCATCAGCCAGAACTGGATGGTCTCGATGTTGCTGGCCTCGAAGTCGGTGGTGGTCACCTTGCGGGTGATGCCCGCCCAGCTGTCCTCGGGGTCCAGCAGCGTACCGTCGGCGTCGAGCCCGGTCACGTTGTAGTTGTAGGGTCCACGCTCCTTGGGGTAATAGGAGAGGTCGAGCACGGGCACGTTGGGCGGCGCACCGGCGGGCAGGTTGCGGTTGGGGAACACCTCCTGCTCGAGCACCTCGCGCATGCGGTTGTCGCTCTGCATGGCCGAGGTGATGTTGGGCGGCTTGATGTTGTTGTCGCGGAAGAAGAGCGGGTCGATCACGTACCAGGCGAGCTGGGCGCGGCGGAAGCCGTTGCGCAGGTCGTTGATGAGCTCGCCCTCGGGGAAGAGGTCGGGCTGGCCCATGGGCGTGGCGGCGTGGAACCACAGGCTCTGCTGGCGCATGTCGATGGTGTTCACGCTGCCCTCGAAGTCGTCGATGTAGCTGATGCCCTCGTTGCCGATGGCGCGGCTGTGCCCGGGGATCAGGTAGGCGGCCTCGGCGCTGGCGTCCATGGCGCTCACCTGCTTGGTGGCGAAGAAGGGCAGCTTGTCCACCAGGTTCGTCACGAAGTTGCTCTCGCCCTTCCACGTGCCGTCCACCCCCACGATGGTGTTGCTGATGGGCTCGTCGCCCACGTTCACCTTCTGGGTGAGGGGGCGCTCGTACTTGTTCATGATGGTGCCGCCAAGGGTCACGTCCTTGTTCAGCCGGTAATCGAAGCGGGCACCGGCGATGGTCTTGGTCTGGATGCTGAACAGGGAGTTGCTCTCCAGGCTGATGTTGATGGGGGTGCCGCTCTCGAGGATGCCCTGGTTGAGGATCTTCACCCGGCCCAGGTTGTAGTCCACGGTGTAGTCCTGGTTCTCCACCAGGCGCACCCCGCCGGCGGTCACGCTCACGCTGCCCTGGGGGATGTTCACGGCGTTGAGGCTGATCACATCGCTGCTGGCGCTCCGGTAGCTGCCCTTCAGCTTGAAGCGGTTGAGCTCGGGCTGGTTCTGCGCGGCGATCTTGGTGCTGTCGTACAGCACCTGGAACACGATGGTGTTGCGGATGGCGGGGGTGTTGGCCGGGTTCTGCGCCAGCACGCGGTCCAGGTGGCTGCCGAAGGGTTCGAGCACCGGGAAGAAGATGCGCCCGTTCTGGGTGTTGATGGTGCCGCCCGTGGTGGAGGCGTTGTCCAGGAAGTCGAAGGCGCCGTCGGGGTTGCGTGCGTTCTGCGGGTCGAGGCGGTCCAGCGCCAGGGTCTGTATCAGCGGCACCTGGTCGGCCGGCGCGCGCGGCACGTAGTTGATGTCGACCCCGGTGGTGGGGTTGTTGTACAGCACATCGAGCCGGAAGTTCTCGCGGTTCACCTGGAAGGCGCCGAGCGAGTACACGTTCTTCATCATCAGGTCCCACAGCGGCAGGCGGGGA
>JBIJCH010000427.1:0-2505 GCA_044344815.1 Flavobacteriales bacterium
GACGGTCGCACCCGGTGTTCCGCCCGGGTAGGTGTATCCCAGCGCTGTATAGGGCTCGGTGAGCGGAAGCAGCCCCTGGGCGCGCAGGTCGTCATCCATCAGGAAGTTGTTCCCCATACCGGAGAGGATCAGCCGCACGGGCAGGTTGATCCCGCAGTCCCCGACCGCCGGCACCACGAACCGCTGGGCCGCATGTTCCGCGTTCCAGTAAGCGTAGTGCGTCGTTCCTGGCGAAGCGTTGATGAAGCCGTTGGCGAACCTCAGTTCATACCCGCCAGGGGCCAGGTTCTCGAAGATGAAGGAAGGGCCGTTCAGGTCGTACTTGCTCGAGAGCGCACCGCTCTGCGCAACGATCCCGTCCTTGATGAGCTGATAGGTGATGTAAGCGCTCCGTGCCGGATCGACCAAGTTGCCCGGGTCGGAGGGCTTGTCGGTGAGGACGAGCCGTTGCATGCCACCGGAGCAGTCAGCTTGCACCGACCAATTGAAGGCCTCCGCATTGAGCTTGTCGAAATAGAAGAGGTCACTGGTGCAGTCTATTCGGTACGGTTGGCCCGGCAGGCCCATGCAATCTTGATTATAGCCCCACCAGGCATGGACCAGCACTTCATGGCCTTCGAAGGACCATGGCAAGACCTCGTCAATGCTTATGCAACAGGAGGGAGGCGGATTCGCGATAAAGCCTGAGGAGAACGAATAGCTGCCCGATCCCCAT
This sequence comes from Flavobacteriales bacterium, assembly GCA_044344815.1. Classification (GTDB taxonomy): domain Bacteria; phylum Bacteroidota; class Bacteroidia; order Flavobacteriales_F; family PHOS-HE28; genus PHOS-HE28. The sequence goes on from JBIJCH010000427.1 coordinate 716, forward strand.
GGTAGGACGATCGCATCGAACCCCGTCACCAGGCTATACGGGGAGCAACCCACACCCAAGTAGGGATAGAGCTGTTGGACGAACGAGTTAAATGCCAAGCCGGAGTTGTTGGCGGACCATATCTGCGTGTCAGCACACTGCGACCGCACTGGAAGACCGGTGTGCAGGGCCAGTGCCAGCAGTGTGATCCGCAAGGTCTGGAGCGTGCGTTGGGTGACCGGTCCCCGGGTCATTGGCGTGGTGGATGGCCGCATGGTGAATATACGGGCCTCGGTCGAAAGGTTGCCTTGGCTTGAGCAGGCGCACGCCCCATTGGGGCTCATCAGGACCCAGGGGCCATCACCCGATAGGAGCAAAGCAAAGACCGCAGGTGCGCTGGATCGCGAGGCCGGGATCAGGAAGCCACCACCTGTGCCACCTCGATCCCCTCCGCACACTTGAAATGCCCTTTCGGACAGGCCCTGTGCCCGTGGAGCCCACATGGCCGGCAATCCAGCTTCTCCGGCGTTTCCGCCACGCGCCCGTTCGCGCGCAGCGGCCCGAAGCCGAAGGCCGGCACCGTGCTACAGAAGATGGCCGTGACCGGTGCGTTCATGGCGCTGGCGATGTGCTGCGGTGCGCTGTCGTTCACGTAGTTCATGGCCGCGCCCTCCATCAGCGCCGCGCTCTGCAGCAGGCCCAGTTCCCTGGTGAGGTCCACGCCGCGACCGCTGGCCGCGATGATGTGTTGGGCCAGGGCCGTATCACCCGGCGCACCGATGATGAACACCTGCCGGTCCGCGGGGAGCGCCGTCACCAGCTCGATCCACTTGTGCGCGGGCCATTGCTTGGTGAACCACACCGAGGCGGGCGCGATGCAGACGTAGGGCATGTGCCCATGGGTCCATGTGCCCATGTGCTCATGGTGGGCGTTGCTGGTCAGCCCGTTCAAGCGGATGGTCGTGTCGACCTTGGCGCGGTCTTCCACTGTCGGGTATAGACGTGGCAGGGGCCGCGTCCCGTCCGTGAGGTGTTCGATCAGTGCGTTCAGCCGGTCCATCTCGTGCCGGCCATCGCCGATCACATGCGTCACGCTGCGGGTGAAGCCGATGCTCAGCGGGTTCTTGTCGTAGCCGATCTTCTCCTTCCCCCGTGCCAGCACCGTCATCAGGCCCGTGCTGAAGAAGCGCTGGCAGTTGATGATGTGGTCGTACTCGGTCTTGCGCAGTTCGCCGATCAGGTCGAAGAGGTTCTTGTTCTTGTTCTGCCGCTTGTCCCACACGAAGAGCTTGCGCAGGAACGGATGTTCCTTGAAGAGCCCGTCGTTCCCCTTGCGCACCACCAGGTCGATGGCGGCGTCGGGGAAGAAGGCGTGGAGCTTCTCCAGCATCCCGCTGGCCAGCACCGCGTCGCCGAGGAAGGCGGTCTGGATCACGAGGAACTGCCTCATTCCTCGATGGGGGTGATGAGCACCTTGTCGATGCGGTTGCCGTCCATGTCGAGCACCTCTCCCACGAAGCGGTCGGCCTCGATGCGGTCGCCGGCGGTGGGGATGCGCTCGAGCTTGCCGAGGAAGTAGCCGGCCACCGTGGCGTAGCTGGTCTCCTCCTCGTCCATGAGGATGCGGCCCACGCGCTGGTTGAGGTCGCCGATCAACACCTGCCCGTCCACGAGCCAGCTGCCGTCCGGCCGCTGGATCATCTGGCCCTGGTCCTCCTCGTCCTCGTCCGGCAGGTCGCCCACGATGGCCTCGGTGAGGTCGTGGAGGGTGACCACGCCCTCGAACTGGCCGTGCTCGTCGACCACCAGCG
>JBIJCH010000294.1:0-3626 GCA_044344815.1 Flavobacteriales bacterium
CCGTCCCCAGGCTGGTCTCCACGTTCACCACACGCAAGCGGGTCACGCCTGGTGTGGCGGTGACCGGCACCAGGAAGCTGCTCGCGACCGTGTTCGGTCCGTTCGCGAACGTCGTGTTCGACCAGATCTCCTCGCCCGGGTCGGTGAATTGACCGTTCTGGTTGAAATCGATCCAGGCCTTGGTCCAGTTGTTGAAGTTGCCGCCGCAGGTGCCGATGGAGGCCCCGAAGGTCACCACGTCGCCCTGGGTCATGCTCACCACCGGGCCCAGGGAGGTGTAGTTCGAGTACTGCTGGGCGACGGAGCCGGGGCCTGGCGCCAGCGTAGCGCAGGTGGATGCGTTGGTGTAGCCGCCGATGGTCACGCTCAGGATCTCCTCGTCGGAGATATTCGTGGCGCTGCTCGTGCAGTAGCAGTTGAGGAAGGAGTTCACCAGCACCTGCACCGGGTTGGAGGTCTCGGTGGTGAAGCCCGAGCAGGTCACCTGGCAGCGGTACCAGGTGTTCGATGTAAGGCTGGTGCTCAAAGTGGCCCCCGTCGCCCCCACGATGTTGGTGTAGGTGATGTTGTCGCTGGAGCTCTGCCACTGGAAGGTCACGCCCGAGCCCAGGGTGTTGAACTGGAGAAGCAGGGTGAAGGGAATGCTCGGGCAGATGGACGAAACGGTCGCGAGCGTGTTGCCCGGGGGCGTGGTGAGGGGGCAGGGCCCGATCAGGTTGGCACCGCGGTCGTGCGGGGCCGTGCGGGTGGCGCCATTGATGTCGCTGGTCACCCAGCTTATCCCGGTCATGTGGGCCGTGCCGTCGAGGGCAGCCGCGTTCGCGCTCGGGTTGTTCACGTTGTCGGTGAACTGCGGGTCGGTGTTCAGGGAGTTGACATCGTTGCTGGCCGGCTGGGTGATGGCGGCGTCGTAGGCGGCGATCGTGGCCCAGTTGGTGGTGGCGCCCTGCGCGATGAACCCGTTGGTGGTGTTCGCCAGGTGGTACACGTTGTGGTCGATCTGGGAGCCGGTGGTGCCTGCGATGGTGGCGCTGGTGCCGCGGATCACATGGTGCACCGCCACGCCCGTTTGCGGACCGGTGAAGTTGGCCAGCACGTTGTTGCGCGTGTTGTGCGTGGCCACGTTGCCGCCGTACTCCAGGCAGCAGCTCGAGCCGTTGGGGCTTGCCGTGCCGTCGATGCTCACGTTGTTGTAGTCCACGTTGTACGTGGCCGTGGCGCTGGCCGCACCGAAGAACATCCCTGAAAGCAGGCGCGTGGCGGTGGCCGTTCCGGTGAAGGCGGTGCTGAGGCCGCTCACCATGTTGTTGTACACGAAGGCCGTGTGCGTGCCGGTGGTGTTGCAGTTCACCTCCATGCCGCGTTGGATGGCAGTGCTGGTGGTGCTGAAGTTGCGGATGCCCTGCACGCGGTTGTTGTACACCTCGATCGTGCCCTGGCCCAGCTGCACCCAGATGCCCCGGTTGCCACCACCGAAGGAACCGATGTTCCGCACGGTGTTGTTGTAGATCTTTACGTTGTTCTGGTTGCTGGTGTTGATGCCCGTGGCGGCCACGGAGAGGGTGAGGTTGCCGATGTCGGGCGTGGGCGTGCCGGCCAGCGGCTCACCGATGTCGCAGTTGTACACCCAGTTGCCGGCGGCCGGGAAGGTGGCCGTGCCGTTGATCATGTGCACGCCGCCCTGCGCGGTGTTGCGCACCACGATGTCGTGGTACCGGCAGTTGGTGTTCGTGCCGGCCAGCGAAGTGGGTGTGAAGCCGCCACCGGTGGTGCTCGAAGTGCTCAGGAGCGCGATCGAGGAGGTGAGGGCGCGGTTCAGTGTGATGGTGCAGTTGCGCACCTCCACATTGTCGCAACCATTGGTCGCGCTCGCGTTCCGGATCAGGTAGCCGTACTCCACGTTGGCGTTCGCCGAGCTGTTGATGTCGATGCCGTCGAACAGGAAGTTGTCTCCACCCCAAACGGCCAGGCCGAAGTCGGTGGCCGTGGTGGCCCCGTTCCCGCCCGCAGGCGTGATCACCGGGTTCGCCCCCGGACCGCTTTTCTGGAAGGTGATGCCGTTCCCGGTCGATCCCGAGGCGGTGAGCGCCGGCGGGTTCTCGTTGAAGGTCTGTCCGGCGGCCACGTTGAACACGACCGGACCGGTGAACGCGCCGCACTGCCCTGCGGTGTTCAGGTAGTTGATGGCCGCCGTGAAGCTGGCGAAGTTCGTGCCCGCGGTGGGCTGCGTGTTGTCAATGGTGAAGGTGCCACCGGGGGGCGCACCGATCACCGGGAGGGTGAACTCGGACGTGGTGGCGGAGAGCCCACTGCTGCTGCAGGTGACCTCGCACACATAATAGGTGGTCGCAGTGAGGGTGCCCGTGTTGATGTTGAAGCCGGTGGCCACGTTCGTGTACGGACCGCCCGCCGTGAGGCTCGACTTCCACTGGTAGGTGACGCCCGTACCAAGGGTCGCACCGGAAAGGCTGAGGTTCGTGCTGGTGCCGGAGCAGATCAACGACGGGCCGGTGATGATACCGGAAAGGGGAGCCCCGGAACAGGCAGTGAGGGGGGCGAACGTGAGGGTGCCCAGGAACCCGCGCGGCGAGTTGCTCGCCGAGGGAACCGTGCCGGACCAGCTGACATTGGAACCGCAGCGCAGGATGCACCCGCCGTTCGAGAAATCGATCGTCGCCGGTGCGGTTGGTGCACCGGTGATGGTCGTGTACCGTTGGCCGTTGGTCACGAAGGCCATGCCCACGGTGGTGTTGCCGGGCACCACATAGGACAACCCGCTCAACATGAGCTGGGGCACCACTGGTGACGCTGGAGCAGAGTTCGCGATGGCGGAATACGTCCCCGTTGCCACTTCGGTCCAACCAGTGCCCGTGCTCATCTGCCATCCGCTCGTGGGCTGGTTCACGGGGTTCGGGTTCACCCAAAGGGAGGCCGTGTTGAGCGTGCCTGTCGTCGAACTGGTGACACTGGAGATCGACGTGATCTGGACCGGGTCCACGTTGTTGTTCGTGAAGTTGAAGCTCACGAACACGGAACCTGTCAATCCATTGTTGTTGGTGAACTGGTTCGCGCCACCTGGTGCGAAGTTCACCGGTGAAACGGTCGTTCCTGTCGAGGCATCCACCGTCGAAACGGAGATCTGCGCCGCGGAATCCAAGGCGGTCACTGCCGATAGGGTCATCAGCAGGGCATGCCCCAATTTGCGGAAAGCTCGCATCATGTCGTTGAAGGGTTGATTGGGTTGGGTGGGTCGTTGAAGGGTTCCGGACCTTCCTCCGAGGGTACCGGCCGGGGCCGGGTCAGCAGCGTGTTGATCCGAGCTCAAATGGTCGTTCACACTCCTGCGGGAGGGGAGTGGACACCATTGTCAAGGACAAGTTAGGATCGGCTCGGTATGGGATGCAAACGATTTAGTTTTCCACGTGGAGGCAACCCGTTAAAAGGTCTGCGTACCGCGCAGAACCTGGGCCGGGAGCCTCGTCCATGCAAGGTTCGGCCATTGCCCGAACGGGGATCGTAGTTGTCCCACTACACCGGTCGGTATGCGTTGCTGAACGCAGGAAGCCCCCGGCCATCGGCCGGGGGCTTCCGCAGAACGTGGTGATGCCGTGGCTTACAGCACGCTC
>JBIJCH010000422.1:0-2559 GCA_044344815.1 Flavobacteriales bacterium
TCCAGCACGTGCTGCCGGAAGGCCTTGTACCCGCGCTTCAGCGTGAACACCTCGGTGAAGCCCGCCTTGTCCAGCAACCACGCCACGCTGCCGCTGCGCTCACCACCGCGCCAGCAATGCACGCCGATGCGCCCGTCGGGGGCCAGCGCGCGCGCCTCATCCACGATGGTGGCGAGCTTCGGCCCCACGATGCGAAGCCCTTCGCGCACGGCGGCATCCCTGCCCTGTTGCTTGTAGAGGGTGCCCACCACCGCGCGCTCCTCATCGGTGAAGAGCGGAACGCTGTGCGCTCCCGGGATGTGCCCGCGGACGAATTCGCCCGGGGACCGCACATCGATCACCGGCGCCCGGGCCATGGCCTCCAGGAACTGTTCAGGGGGAAGGGCGCGGAGCACGGCCGAAGGTATTGGTCGAAGTTCCCTCGAGCACCGATGCGAGCGCGGTAGCCAGCTGGCGTTGGCCGGCATCGTTCAGGTGGATGCGGTCGGTGTACAGGGTGCTGTCCATCCGCTGCAACAGTTCCACCACGGGCACCCGCCATGCGCTGAGCGAATCGAGGATGCGGCGGCCCCGCTCGTCGTAATGGCCCATGGCCAGCTCGCCGAGCTCCGGGTGCAGCAGCACGGTGAAGGGGATGCCCATCGTTGCGCAGGTGTCGCGCAGGTCACGCCATCCCCGCACGAAGCTGCCGCGTTCGCGTGCAGGCCGGTGGCCCAGGCCGGCCCGGTACAGCGCGCGGTCCACCACCAGTGAAAGGGCGAACGCCGGGCGGTGCGCAGGGTAGGCCGGGTGCATGCCGACGATGGGCTCGAAGGTCATGCGGTCGTAGGCATCATGGCTGCTGAACACGGCGATCACGGCATCGGCGTCGAACAGGCCATGGGCCCGCAGGAAGGCCATGGCGTTGTCCGGTCCCCAGCTGGCCGCGCTCGCGTTGATGAGCTCCACGCCGGTGAGGGCCTGCGCAAGCGCGGTGGCGAGGCTGTCCTGCGTGGTCTGCTGCCCGCCGTTGATCACCGAATCACCCAGCACCAGCGCCCGGCGGCCCTTCTTGCGGGTGATCGGGCCGTTGCGGAGGCCCAGCTCGTTGGTGGTGTAGCGGATGCGGCCGTAGCGCACGTCCTGCTGCGGGGCCATGAGGTATTCATAGCGCGCATCGGTCACGAACAGGGGGTGGTCACGCAGGCCGAAGGCGCGCAAGGCGGCCTCCACCGCCACAAGGCCGATCAACACCGGCACCGCGTACACCGCCCAACGTCGCATCCCCACAAAGGTCGCACGGTACGGGGAGCACTTAGCTTTCGGCATGATCACGACCCCTGAGCTCGTCCGTTCGGAAGCGGTGGCCACCGCGGTGATCCACCTGGTGATCCCCGGCCGCGACATGCCCCGGTACATGGACCCGGCCATCCAGGAGGTGCTGCGCACCTTGAACGATCAAGGCGTCGCCATCGCCGGTCCCATGTTCTCCTACCACCATCGGCGCCCGTCGGACACCTTCGACTTCGAGCTGGGCTTCCCGGTGGCCCGGGCGGTGAAGCCGGCGGGCCGCGTGGTGAACAGCACACTGCCCGCTGCAACGGTGGTGCGCAGCGTGTACCAAGGGCCCTATGACGGCCTGGCGCAGGCTTGGCCAGCCCTGCAGCAATGGGTGCGCGCACAGGGGCTGGGGGAGGACGGCCGTTTCTGGGAGCGCTACCTGAACGATCCGGATGAGGTGAAGGATCCGGCGCACTACCGCACGGAACTGAACTGGGTGGTGGGCGAGGCCCGATGAACGTAGGAACGATGACCGACGACGACCGCACATCGGCCTACCTCGCCGGCCTTCCGGATGAGCAGCGTTCGGCCTTGGAGCGCCTGCGGGGCCAGCTCGCGGCCCTGGTCCCCGATGCCGTGCCGCATTTCGGGTATGGACTGCCCGGCCTCGCGCACCGGGGGCGCCCCTTGCTCTACTTCGGCGCGGCGAAGGCGCATTGTGCCATCTACGGTGCGGTGCCCGAGGCCCTGCTGCCGCGGTTGAAGGCCTTCGATGTGTCCAAGGGCACCATCAGGTTCACCCCGCAACGACCGCTGCCCGCGACACTGCTGAAGGCGCTGGTGAAGGCCAAGGTGGCCGCGCTCGAGGAGCCGGCGCGCACGGCGAAGGCCCTGAAAGGACCGCGAACGGGCCGCTGATCCCGGCATCCCCGACCGGGTCTGCGCCCCGTTCCCGCCTGGCCGGTGCATGCGTAGCTTGGCCCCATGCGACCGGTATCGCGCATCCTGCTGCTCCTCGCGTTGCTTGCCAATGGCGGCACGCTTCGGGCCCAGTCCACCGGTGGGAGGGAGCCGGTGCTGGTGGGCTACTACGCAGGCGATGGCACCGACCTGCATGGCCGCCGCTTCGATCAGCTCACGCACGTGATCTGGTGCTTCGGCCACCTGCGCAACGACAGCTTCATCGTGGCCGACAAGCAGGTGAAGGTGCTGCGTGACCTGGTGGGGATGAAGCGGCGGCATCCACGCCTCAAGGTGCTCGTATCCCTGGGTGGATGGGGCGGTTGTGCCGACTGCTCA
>JBIJCH010000296.1:0-3594 GCA_044344815.1 Flavobacteriales bacterium
GTCGAGCTCACCCGCCTGAAGGTGCGCTCTGGCACGCTCACGGTGAGCATCCGCAACCAGATCCCCGGCGTGGTGCTGGGCTCCTATGCCCTGCCGGGCGCCATCACCCCGGGCGGCGCACCCTTCTCCCAGGACTGCATCATTCCCGTCGGCAGCGTGTCCAACCCCGGGATCTTCCAATCCACCACCGACCTGGCCGGGCATGTGTTCGACCTGCGCGGACCCGGCTACAACGATGTGAACACCCTCACCACCCAGCTGGCCTACCAGCTCGACCCCAACGGCCCGGCCAACGTGCCCGTGCAACAGGGCGACAGCCTTTCCTCCCGCGTGGGCTACAACGCCATCGTGCCTGCCTATGCCAAGGGCTACTTCGGCATGCGCACCATCCCCATCGAGGCCGGTGGTTCCAAGATCGACCTCTTCGACGACCTCGCCTCGGGGACGCTCGACCTCGATGATGTGTACGCCACCCTTGAGGTGCGCAACGGCATCGGTGCCGATGTGCAGGTGGTGCTCGACCGGCTGAGCGCGCGCAACAGCAGCAGCAACACCACGGTGGACCTGGTGCACCCGATCGTGAACGCCCCGATCAACCTGAACCGGGCCGTGGACCTGGGCAACGCACCGCAGCCGGCCCTCTACACCAGCCAGCTCGACCCCGGTAACTCCAACCTTGACGCCCTGCTGGAGGCCCTGCCCGACAGCGTGCTCTACGGCGGTGAGGTGAGGCTGAACCCCTTGGGCGACATCAGCAACGGCAATGACTTCCTTTACTACGAGAGCCGCATCGAGGCGGACCTCACCGTGCGCGTGCCCCTGCGCCTGATCGCCACCGACCTGGTGCTGCAGCAACTGACCTTTCCCGACCTGCCGGGCAGTGCGGAAGGCCATGCCATCCAGAGCGGGACCCTGCACCTGTTCGCCACCAACGGATTCCCCTTCTCCGCAGGCTTTCTGCTGGAGGTGGTGAACACGTCCGGAACGGTGCTGGCCACCATCCCCGTGAACGGTGTCATCCCCAGTGGCATCCTGGGCACCAACGGGCTCGTGGTGGCCTCCACCTCGGCGCAGCTCAGCGCCCCAGTATCCGCTGAGGTGCTGGACCTTCTCTATGAGGGTGCAGGGCTCCGCATCTCCACCGTGCTGAACACGGCCGATCAATCGCAGCACCTGCAACTGCTCGACAGTTACCGCATGGACCTGCGGCTCACCGTGGAGGCCGACTACATGGTGAACGGCGATGAGTGACCACCGTTTCATCACAGCCTGGGCCCTGCTGCTCGGCCTGCAGGCCATGGGCCAGTTCGCTGCCGGGGATACGGCGCGCACGTGGCCGTCACCGGGAAGGACGGAGCTTCGTATGGAGCTCAGCGGCCTTTACGACAGCAACGCGCTGCGAAACGACCTGGTGGATGCGCTGTACCAGGGCGAGACCCTGGGCCGCGATCTGCGGCAGCGCAGCCGGGATGACCTGAAGGGTGAGAACCGGGCCGGGCAGGACCTGGCCATGCGCATCGATTATGCATGGGGCGACAGCGCCCTAGGCATGCCCGGCTGGCGGCATGTGGTGTCGGTGGCCCACCGCGATGTGCTCGGCCTCAGGTTCACCGATGATGCCTACATCACCACGTTCTACGGGAATGCGGAGTATGAGGGCGGCATTGCGGCCTTGGGCCCATCGGCCCAAGAGCACCAACGCTACCAGACCTTCGGTTTCGGCGTGGAGGATGTGGCGCGCGGCCGCATGGTACGGCTGGACGTGGTGAACGGCCAGTACCTCGGGGCCCTGCGGCTCGAGCGGGCCGACCTTTACACCGCAGTGGACGGGCAGTTCCTGGAGGCCGACCTGCAGGGGGAATGGTATGCGAGCGATACGGCCGGGGCCAGTTTCGGTGGATCCAACGGGGTTGGCGCGGCCATCAGCGCCCGGTGGTCCTTCGGGGCCGAAAGGGTGCGCGTGACGCTGGAGGCGGAGGATGTCGGCTTCGTCTTATGGAACAAGGCCTCGCGGCAGGTGCAGCAGGACGGTCCAGTTCGCTACGACGGCCTCTTCGTGGACAACATCCTTGACCTGGATGCCATCATCGTGGGCGAGGACCAGGTGCTGGACACCCTGGGTCTGGCGCCGGCCTATGGCAGTTACCTGCGGCCGCTGCCCGCCCGGATCACGGCGGCCCTGCACACCGGCATGCACCGGCGGGTGGAACCCGCGTTGGTGACCATTGATCAGTTGGTCGTGCCCGGGTACGTGCCCCGCATCACCGTGGCGAAGGCCTTGCCCCTGTCGAGCCACTGGCAGGGCGTGGGCTCGCTGAGCCACGGGGGCTTCGGTGGCTTCCGGGTGGGCCTTGGTGTCTCGGCCTGGTGGCCGTGGGGCGCCCTGCTCGTGGATGTGCCGAACGTCATCGGCACGGTGTCGCCCGGGGCCAAGGGCCGTGCCCTCAGCCTGGGCCTGGTGGCCTGGTTCCCCTAGGCGTCAACGGTTCTCGGCCAATGCCTCCCGCTCGTACACGAGCTGGCTGCACGGCACGCCGTTCCTGAAGTAGTGCACGCTGCCGTACTTGCGCACGACCTTGCGGTATTCCAGGGTGCGTGCATCGGTGTCTACGGTGATGAGCGTGATCACCTGGTTGGGCTCCACGATCAGCTGCTCGTTGCGCACGGTGACGTGCTCGGGCGGGGTCACGTCCGGCCGTTCCTCACTTCCGGCCACGGCCTTGGCCGGGCGCACCGGGTTCGCTTCACTGCCCGTGCGTGCCGATGGCGATCGGCGCTGGTCCGTACCGGCATTGGCCTTCACGGGGGTCGCGCGTGCGGTCGCCGGTGGTGGCGGTGGCGGTGGTTTCCGCGCCTCCACCTTGGTCACGGGTGCCGGAGGCTTCGGGGGCGCTTCCGCACGTACCGCAGGGGCCGGGTCAGGCTTCTCCTTGACCTTCGGTGCAGGCGGCGGTTTCTGGGCCGCCGCCTCAGCCTTCCTCCGCTCGGCCCCGGCCTTGCGCGCCTCCTCCTCCTGCTCCTTCTGCTGGCGTGCAAGGACCTTGGCCTCCTCGGCGGCCTTCGCCTTGGCGGCCGCCTCCTCCTTCGCGCGTGCCTTCTCCTGTCCGGCCTCCTCCTCCTGCTTCTTCGCCACCGCCTGCTGCGCCTGCTGCAGTTGTGATTGGATCGACTTGGTGTAATCGGTGTCGTAGTCGAAGTCGCCCAGGGTGGCATCGTACCGGATCATGCCCACGGGCTGGTTGAACACCACCGTGTTCACGTCGTCGTACTGCTTGAAGAGGGAGACGGCGAATTCAAAGGCCGTGAAGCCGTTGGCCGCAGCGTCGGCCGGTGCATGCGTATCGAAGCTCAGTTTCTTGGTCACGAAGCCGTCCTTCTCGAAGCACAGGGTGTAATTCTGACCGAGGTCGAGCTCGAGGGAGAACTTGCTGAGGTTGTTCGTGAGCACGCGGTCCTTCACCCCGTTGCGCATCACCACCACCCGGGTGCCGTCAAGGCCGCCCCCCTCGATCTTCACGCGTCCGTTGATCGTGAAGCGGCCGTCCTGGGCCAAGGTCGACGCCGCCATCACGAGGAGCGTGATGGCGGCGCTGA
>JBIJCH010000021.1:0-13135 GCA_044344815.1 Flavobacteriales bacterium
TGCGTGAAGCAGTCCAGCACGTTCCGGTCCTTCACGATGGGGGCGATGGCCGCGTGGTTCAGGCGTTGGTCCAGGAAATGGCCGGTCTTCTGCCCTTCGGCCACGTCAACCGCCAGCTCCAGGCCATTCTCCCGGATGGTGAAGCGCGTCTCGAACGGCTCGCTGAGGAAGCCCGTGCGCTGTTCGAGCCCCTCCTTCTCGCGGATGGGCACATCGTTGCGCTCGTAGAACTTCGTGACGCCCGTGACCTCGCGCAGCGCGTCCACGATGCTGTGCTTCCAGCGGTCCATGCCCAGGCTCAGGGTCTGCAGCGCGATCACGTCGCCGAACTTGTCCACCACCAGCGCGGGCAGCCCGTCGGCCTCGCCGAACACCACGCGGCAGCTGGTGGTGTCCACGAGCTGCTCGCGGTAGGCCCAGGCTTCACGCACCTTCCGCAGGAAGAAGGCCCCGTCGATGGGCTCGTCGAGGTCCTTGGTGAGCATCCGCACGCGGATCTTGCTGGCCGGATTGTAGTAGCCCTGGCCGATCGGCCCCTTCTTCACGTCGAACACCTGCACGATGCCACCGGGTCGCGGATCGCCCTCGGCACGCAGCACCTGGTTGTCGTACACCCACGGGTGGCCGTTGCGGATGCGGAGGCGGGTGTCGTCGATGTAGAGGCGGTCGCGCATGTTCCCGGAGGAAGTCCCTGTGAAGGTGGATGGGCCGCGAAGGTACCCGTTAAGCGCGGGCTACTTTCGTGCCCCATGGATACCGCGGCCGGAACCACCCTCAGCGCCGATGAGCGCGCCGTGCTGCTGAAGTTCCTGGCGAAGCTGGGGCAGATGGAACTGGCGGGCGGCAACGCGGTGCCCTTCGTGGAGCGCGACATCGTGCTCATCGCACGGCAGCTCGGACTGGCGCATGTGTCGGCCTTCGTGCTGCCCACGGGCCTCTTCATCGAGGTGGACGATGCCGAGGGTCACAAGCTGGACCTGGCCACCGGGCCTTACCGCAGCGGCCAGCTACGAATGGACCAGATCGAGGAGGTGCTGGTCATCGCCCGTGAAGCGCGCATGGGGCGCATCAAGCCCGAGCGCGGGCTGGAGCGCCTGGAGGCCGTGCAGCGCATGCGCCACCGCTACGGCGACATCGGCTTCGCGCTTGGCTACCTGGTGACCACCGTGGGCGTGGCCTTCATGCTGCGCCCCTCGCTGCAGGGCCTGGGCGTGGTGGCGGTGCTGGCCCTGCTGTGCGCGGGGCTCCTGCTGATGGTTCGCAAGCGACCGGCCTGGGCTGTGATCATGCCCGTGGTGGCCTCGTTCACGCTGAGCGCCGCCGTGGCCCTGGGCTACCGCTTCGGTCTGAAGGAGCCCGCGATGACCCTGCTGATCCCGCCCTTGATCACGTTCCTGCCGGGCATGATGCTGACGGTATCGGTGATCGAACTGGCCTACGCCAACGTGATCAGCGGGGCCAGCCGCATGGTGGCCGGCTTCGCGCAGCTGATCCTGCTGGCCTTCGGCATCCTGGGCGGCTTCAAGGCCTTCCCCTTCCCGGTGAGCGGCGATGTGCCCACGCCCCTCTTCGCCCGCCTGGGACCCTGGGTGCCGTGGATCGGCGTGCTGGTGTTCGCCATCGGCCTGCACGTGTACCAGAGCAGCAAGCCCCGGAGCTTCGGCTTCATGCTCCTCACCGCCATCGTGGCCTACGGGGCGCAGACCATCGCAGGGCAGTTCCTGCACGGCGGCAGCACCGCCTTCTTCGGCGCGGCGGCCATGACCATCGTGGCGCTGGTGATCGAGTTCCGCTTCAACGGGCCACCGGCGATCGTCACCTTCCTGCCCGGGTTCTGGCTGCTCGCGCCAGGCAGCTTTGGCCTCATCAGCGTGGCGTCCATGGCCACCGGCTCCAGCACCGCCGAGGACCTGCTGGCCTTCCTGTTCGCCCTCACCGGCATCGCCACGGGCTGCCTCATCGGTGCCTTCACCTACAGCGCCCTGCTGCACCCGCGCCACATCCGCTGGTGGGCCATCGAGGAGCATGCCCCGTGAACCGCGCCGGTCGCACCTTTGTTGATACTGATCGGTGCGGCATCCGCGTTCCATGGCCGCCGACCATGCGCATACCTCCGTTCATACTCTCCGGCGCCCTGCTGCTTACCGCCTGCAGCGGTTCCGGCCAGCCCACGCCAGCCATGAGCACGACCAAGCCCGCCAACCCCTACTACAGCCGCACCGACACCACGCCCGTGGCCATACCCGATGCGGAATGGCGCAAGGTGCTTCCCGATGATGTGTACCACATCGCCCGCCAACAAGGGACGGAACGCGCATTCACCGGCAAGTACTGGGACTTCGAGGGCCTCGGCACCTACTACTGCGCGGCCTGCGGCAACCAGCTCTTCCGGAGCGACAGCAAGTTCGGCAGCGGCTGCGGCTGGCCCAGCTTCTATGAGCCCGTGCGGAAGAACGCGGTGCGTTACCTGGAGGACCGCACCCACGGCATGATCCGCACCGAGGTGCGCTGCGGCCGCTGCGATGGCCACCTGGGGCACGTGTTCGACGACGGCCCGCCACCCACCGGCCTGCGCTTCTGCATGAACTCGATCGTGCTCGACTTCGAGCCGGACACGAAATAGGCGCTACTCACCGTCACGGAAGAAGTCGATGGCGCCCAGGTCGACCAGGTGCACATCGGCGAAATAGTGGTGCAGGATGTCGGTGAACGGGTATCCCTGCTCCGCCATGCGCATGGCGCCCTCCTGGCACAGGCCCACACCATGCCCGAAGCCGCGCCCCTCGAACACGAGCTGCCCGCCCTCGGGCCGGATGCTGAAATACGCGCTGTTGAACTTCCAGTCGGCCCGCACCTCGTCCAGTGGCACCAAGGGCCAGAGCGAACCGAGGTACCGCTCCCGGCAGCCGGGCTCGAAGCGCGAGGCCGCCAGGACCATGACAGAGTCCGCGATGTTCACCTTGTACCGGTCGCGCAGGTAAGCGAGCCATTTCGCGCGCTCGATGGTTCGCTGCCAGGTGGCGTGGGGGGCGGCGGTGCAGAAGGTATCCACCGTGCTCACGAGGTAGGCCTCGGGCTTGCTCCACACGTCCTCGGCGTTCATGGTCTCACCGCCGCAGTTGCTGTGGAAGGTGGCGTGGATGAGGCGGATGCGCGGGTCGACCACCACCATGCGCTCGGTGGACCTTACCGCGGCCACCACATCGGGCAGGGTGGCCTGTCCATGGTAGACCTGGCAATGCACGCCATCGCACACCTCGAACCCGTCGGGCAGGTGCTTGCGCTTGTTCACCAGGGCGTAGGTGCGGCAGCTCACGGCCTGCAGCTTGTAGTACTCGGGGGCCTTGTCCTTCCCCGCCTCGCTCTGCACCACCCCCGCCACGTACTCCTCGATGCCCACCTCGTTAACGAGCTCCAACGCGCCGCCCCTCACGGTGATCGTGACCCAGCCGGGATAGGTGCGCTCGGCCGCCTTGGGTTGAACGCCGGTGATGCGCAGGTGCCCCGTGCGGTGGTGCGGGCGCAGCTCGAGGCGCCGCACCGCATCGAGCGTGAAGGCCAGCGAACGCACCCGCAATCTGCCGTCCACAACAGCCACCTTCATCCCGTCCGTGGTCATCAGCTCGCCCTTGCGCACACCGTCCGCGAAGACCTCCGTGCCGCCCCCGCCGCATTGCACGAGCAGCTCGGTGATCCGCTTGTCGCGGTGGAGGCCAACCCGCATCACCGTGTTGTCCTGAGCCCCCGCGCACGGCGCAAGGCACAGGAGCACCAGCAGCAGCAACGGGCGCACCATGATCACGGCGGCGAAACTACCCGCAGCCCCAGGGGGGCCTCAGCCGCGGCCCGTTAGAATTTTCCACATGCCGTCGGCCGCTTTCGCGGAGGCACCGGGGCCGCCGAGCTTCGCGCGCAGGTCCTGGAGGTCGCCCTCCACCCTTGCACGGTAGGGCGCATCGTTCAGCAGACGGTCCAGCTCGTCGCCCAGGGTGCGCGGTGTAAGGTCCTGCTGGATGAGCTCGCGCACCACCTCGCGCCCCATGATCAGGTTCACCAGGCTGATGAACTCGATGTTGACCAGACGCCGGGCGAGCCACACGTTGATGGCGCCGCCGTTGTAGCACACCACCTCGGGCACGCCGAAGAGCGCGGTCTCCAGGGTGGCGGTGCCGCTGGTGACAAGCGCGGCCTTGGCTGTGCGCAGCACGTCGTAGGTGCGGCCGAAGACGAGCGTGACGGGAGCGCTGCCGATGAGCCTGCGGTAGAAGTCCTCGGGCAGCGAGGGGGCCGCCGCGATCACGAAGCGGTGGTCGGGGAAGCGCGCCGCGGCCTTGAGCATGATGGGCAGCATGCCGGTGACCTCCTGGCGGCGGCTGCCGGGCAGCAGGGCCACCACCGGGCGCCCATCGTCGCCGGGCAGGGGCTCCAGCGGACGCGTGCCCTCCTGCTGGATGGCGTCGAGCAGCGGGTGCCCCACGAAGTCCACGTCCATGCCGTACTGCGCGTACCAGTCCTGCTCGAAAGGCAGGATCGCGAACATGCGGTCCACATCGCGCTTGATGGCGTTCACGCGGCCCTTTTTCCAGGCCCACACCTGCGGGCTGATGTAGTAGAGCACCTTGGTGCCGCCGCGCTTCCGCAGGTGCTCGGCGATGCGCAGGTTGAAGCCCGGGTAGTCGATGAGGATGACCGCATCGGGCTTGAAGGCCTCGATGTCCTGCTTGCACAGGGTGATGTTGCGCAGGATGGTGCGCAGGTTGAGCAGCACCTGGGTGAAGCCCATGAAGGCGAGGTCGCGGTAGTGCTTCACCACCGTGGCGCCCGCCGCGGCCATGCGGTCGCCGCCCCAGGCCCGCAGCTCCAGTTGCGCGCCATCGCGCGCGGCGCGCTCCTTCAGCGCCTTGATCAGGTTGCTGCCGTGGAGGTCGCCGCTGGCCTCCCCCGCGACGAGGTAGATGCGCTTCATAGCAGGCCCCATGCAATGAGCCGTTCCACCAGGATGAGCGCCACGATCACCGCGCCGTAAGTGAGCATCGCCATGATCACGCCGCGCATGGCCTTGTGCGCGTCCCTCCGGTCGAACCAGAAGAAGAGGAAGGCGTTGGCGATGAGGCTGAGCGAGAGGATGGACGAGGTGTACTTGAGCGTACCGAGGAACATGTCGTTCACGAACCAGGCCATGTCGTACATGGGCCGGATGGCCGTGGTGTAGATGAGCCCATAGGCCAGGAAGCCCAGCACCGGGGCGATGAGGCCGGCGATGAAGCCCGTGCGGCGGCTATCCAAGACCATGGTCCCAGGTGTTCAGCGCGGCGATGTCGTGGTGGGCGGTCATGTCGAACTGTGTGGGCACAATGCTCACGTAGCCGTTCGTAACGGCCCAAACGTCGGTGTCCTCGCCGTGGTCGCCGCTCTTGAACTCGCCCTTCAGCCAGTAGTACTCCCTGCCGCCGGGGTCGAGCCGCGTCTCGAACTCATCCTCCCAGTTGGCCCTTGCCTGCCGGCACACGCGCATGCCCTTTAGCGGACCGTGCGAGGCCTTCGGCACGTTCACGTTGAGGCAGCTGCCGTTGCTGATGCCGTTCTTCAGCACGTTGGCCACCACGCTGCGCACCACCGGACGCACATGTTCGAAGTCGGCCTCGAGGCTGTGGTCCATGAGGCTGAAGCCCACGCTGGGGATGCCCTCCATGGCCCCCTCCACCGCGGCGCTCATGGTGCCGCTGTACAGCACGTTGATGCTGATGTTGGCGCCGTGGTTGATGCCGCTCACCAGCAGGTCGGGCTTGGCGCCGCCGAGCAGCTTGTAGATAGCGAGCTTCACGCAGTCCACCGGCGTGCCGCTGCAGCTCCAGGCCTCCACCCCGTCCATGTAGGCCACCTTGTTCAGGCGGAGGAAGCTGTGGATGGTGATGGCGTGGCCCATGGCGCTCTGGGGCTTGTCCGGCGCCACCACCATCACCCGGCCGTAGGCCTTCATCTCCTCCGCCAGGGTGCGGATGCCCGGCGCGAAGATGCCGTCGTCGTTGGTGACCAGGATGAGGGGGCGGGTGTCGGACATGGTTCATCCGCCGAAGCCTTGGGCGGGGGCGGGGAGCGCAAAGGTACCCTTGGAGGGAGAGCCGGTACAGGAATGAAAAATGTAGAATGCAAGATCACCAAAGCGCAACGCAGCAACGGCGGACCAGCGTAGTGACCCAAGCCTGTTCTTCGTTCTACATTCTTCGTTCTGCATTCTTCATTTTACATTCATACCGCTTCAATCCTATTCCAACCTCGCCCCATGAAGCAACCCATCCACCCCCCCAACGCCGCCAAGCCCCTCGCCCCCTACACGCCCGCCATCCAGGCCGGACCCACGCTCTACCTCAGCGGGCAGATCGCGCTGGACGAGCAGGGGAACCTGCACACGGCCGACATCGCCACGGAGACGCGCAAGGTGATGGAGAACCTGGGCAACCTGCTGCGCGCCGCTGGCCTGGGGTACGAGCACCTGGTGAAGGTGACCATCTTCCTGAGCGACATGGCGCACTACGCCGCCGTGAACGAGGTGTACGGCGCCTACTTCACCGATGTGCCGCCCGCCCGCGAGGCCGTGGCCGTGAAGGGCCTTCCGCGCGGGGTGAACGTGGAGATCAGTGGCGTGGCCTACCGGGGTTGAACCCTGCGCGCCTCCTTCCTCCACCGCCACGCCTTCAGCACCGCCTCGTGCAGGATGGTGGCGTGGTCCAGGTCGGTGATGTGCTGGTAGCGTACGTGTGGCACATGCGCCTTGCGCGCCACCGCGGCCAGTTGCTGTGCAGGGCCCTCCATTTCCCTGCCCTCCTTCCCCACTGCGATGTACACCGAGGCCACCCCGATGTCGGGTGCGCTCAACGCATCCGCAGGGATCCGGAGCACCGAGCCGTTGTCCCACCACAGGCTCGGGCTCACGATGATGTAGTGCTGGAAGAGCCAGGGGCGGCGCAGCATCACTTCGGCCGCGAAGAGCCCGCCGAGGCTCTGGCCGATGAGGGTGCGCTCCGGAAAGGTGCGGTAGTTGGCCTCCACGAAGCGGATCGCCTCCTTGGCGAGGAAGTCCATGAAGGCCGCATTGCCACCCGCTGTGGGGAAGTCGGCCCTGTCCTTGGCGATGCTGGTGGGACCCGTGAGGTCGCGCCTGCGGTCCACATTGGCGATGCCCACCACGATGCTCGGCTTCAGCCAGCCGACCCAGGGAAAGGCCGCGAACTGAGCGGCACCAACGATGTGGATGAAGTCCTCCTCGGCACCACCGTCGAGCAGGTAGATCACCGGGTATTGCGCGGCACTGTCGGGGTGGTAGCCCTGCGGCAGTGCGATGTTGAGCACGCGGTCCTCCCCGAGCACCGTGCTGTGGATGGTCTCCACCACGCCAAGGGCGAAGGGCTGCGGCGGTGCGGCGCGCTGGGCGCCGGCGGTGGTCGCGGCCAGCAGAGCGGTGCCCGCGCCCAAGCCGGCCAGGATGTTCCGCATCATACGAGGTACTTGCGTTGCGTGCCGTACAGCGCCGTCATGCCGATGGCGCAGAGCGCCCCGCCTAGGCCGAGGAACTTGAGCGGCAGCACGAGGTGCGGCAGGAAGATGCCGCCCAGCTGCGCCACGGCGTACACGTGGAAGCCCCAGGCGCGGCCGTTCCACAGGCCCAGCACGCCCACCAGGCGCGCCAGCGTGCGCAGCAGCATCAGGCCCATGAGCGCCGTGCCGTGGGCGTGGTAGAGCGCGAGCATCTCCATCATCGGCTCCATGTCCTCCCCGCCGGCGAGCAGCTCCAGCTGCGTGCGCATCATCGCCTCGTACTGGTCGTAGGGCATGGCCGCGATGGCCACGGAGGCGAGCATGCCGATGCCGTACACCGCGATGAAGAGGCCGGTGTTGACGAACGAGAGCACGCCGAGGTCGCGCAGCATGCGCGGTCGCTGCCAGGGGAGCGGGGCTTCCATGGGGGCAAAGAAAAAGCCCCCCGGACGCCGGAGGGCTCTTTCACTTCCAGAACGAAGCGTTAGTGCATGTGCTTGAGGTTGACGGCGTAGAGGATGATGAACACGATGGAGATGAGCCCGCCGAAGCCCAGGCCGATGATGGTCATGAGGCCGCCGCCCAGGAAGACCAGCGGCATCACCAGGCCGCCCACGGAGGCCGCCACGTACATCCAGAAGCCGCTCTTCTTGAGGTTCCACATGTTCCACACGCCGAAGAGGCTCAACAGGGCCAGGGCGATCTCCCCGTAGCCCATGGGCTTGGCGTTCTCGGCGGCCTTCTCGGCCATGGTGATCGTCGACTCCATCATCTCCTGCACCATGGGCATGCCCTGGTCGCCCATCTGCGCCATGGCCTCCTCCATCTTGGCCTTGGCCTCCTCCACCGCCTGCTGAGGCGCGTCGGTGAAGCCGTTCTGGATGCCGCTCCACAGGCTGAAGGCCCCCGCGATGAAGCTGAGGATGCAGATCACGGTGAGCAGGGTGGGACGCTGGGGCGCCGCAGCGCCGGTGTAGGTGTCGCTCATGGTCACATTGTCTTTGGTGTCGGGCCAAGGTAGGCGCACACCGGGCGACGACCGCCTCTGGCGTTCACGACTTATCACAGCCCATCAACCGGCGATCGTGCAAAGAGCCGTTGACCCAACGGGTCACATCATCGCCGCCATGCCGCCCACGGCCAGCATGATGAGGAAGCCGATGCCATAGAGGCAGAGCACGATGATCATGAGGATGCCCATGAACTTGTAAAGCCGCCGGTGGGCCTGGAGCCCGTTGGTGAAGGTGAGCGGGTCGAAGGTGGGTCCCAGGGCGCGCAGGGTGCGCGTGGCGAACTGGTACAACAGCAGGGTGGGCACGAAGTACAGGGCGCCGATGAGCAGGAACATCACGGTGTAGGTGGTGCCCAGCGCCTCCATGCCGATGGGGGTGGGCATGCCGGTCATCTCGTTCTGCATGGTGCCCAGGCGGGCGAACATCGAGCCCATGAACACCCCGAACACCACCATGATGCCGATCATCACGAAGCCCGTGATGGCCAGGAAGCGGGCCCAGCGGGCGGTCTGGCGCAGGGCATCGGCGTCCTGGAGGGAGAGCTGGGTGTGCGAATTGCTGTTGCTGTCAAGCATGGTCCTTGGTGAATGGTGTGCGTGAAAGTTAGAGATCCGGCCCGTTGTCCGTGCATCGTTGTTCGTGCATCGTGAACGTTGTTCGTGCACCGTGAACGCACGTTCCCGACGACCAACGGCCAACGGACAACTGCCACCGGCCCCACCCCACTTTCGCCGCCGCCCCTACCTTCGCCCCCTCTAACCGCTACCCTTTCCTCATGAGCTATGATGTGATCGTGCTCGGCAGTGGCCCCGGCGGCTACGTGGCCGCCATCCGTGCCAGCCAGCTGGGCCTGAAGACCGCCGTGGTGGAACGCGAGGCCCTCGGGGGCATCTGCCTCAACTGGGGCTGCATCCCCACCAAGGCCCTGCTGAAGAGCGCCCAGGTGTTCGAGTACATCAACCACGCCAAGGACTACGGCATCACCGTGGGTGCCGGCTCGCCCGACATGAAGGCCATCGTGCAACGCAGCCGCGACGTGGCCAAGGGCATGAGCAACGGCGTGCAGTTCCTGATGAAGAAGAACAAGATCGATGTGATCATGGGCACCGGCAGGCTGATGCCGGGGAAGAAGCTCGAGGTCACCGGCGCCGACGGGAAGAAGCAGGTGCTCGAGGCCAAGCACATCCTCATCGCCACCGGCGCCCGCAGCCGCGTGCTGCCGAACCTGCCGCAGGACGGCAGGAAGATCATCGGCTACCGCGAGGCCATGGTGCTCGCCGAGCAGCCCAAGAGCATGGTGGTGGTGGGCAGCGGTGCCATCGGCAGCGAGTTCGCCTATTTCTACAACGCCATCGGCACCAAGGTGACCCTGGTGGAGTTCATGCCCAACATCGTGCCCGTGGAGGACGAGGAGGTGAGCAAGCAGCTCGAGAAGAGCTTCAAGAAGCAGGGCATGGAGGTGCTCACCAGCAGCGAGGTGACCGCGGTGGACACCAAGGGCAAGGGCTGCGTGGTGACCATCAAGACACCCAAGGGCGAGCAGAAGGTGGAGTGCGACATCGTGCTCAGCGCCGTGGGCATCGCCCCCAACATCGAGGGCATCGGGCTCGAGGAGGTGGGCATCGCCACCGACAAGGGCCGCATCACGGTGAACGAATACTACCAGACCAACATCCCCGGCTACTACGCCATCGGCGACGTGACCCCCGGCCAGGCGCTCGCGCACGTGGCCAGCGCTGAGGGCATCATCTGCGTGGAGAAGATCGCCGGTCACCATCCCGAGGCGCTCGACTACGGCAACATCCCCGGCTGCACCTACTGCAGCCCCGAGGTGGCCAGCGTGGGCATGACCGAGAAGCAGTGCAAGGACAAGGGCCTGGCCATCAAGGTGGGCAAGTTCCCCTTCACCGCCAGCGGCAAGGCCAGCGCCGGCGGCAACAAGGACGGCTTCGTGAAGCTCATCTTCGACGCCAAGTACGGCGAGCTGCTGGGCGCGCACATGATCGGCGCCAACGTCACCGAGATGATCGCCGAGTGCGTGAGCATCCGCAAGCTCGAGACCACCGGCCACGAGATCATCAGGACGGTGCACCCGCACCCCACGATGAGCGAGGCCATCATGGAGGCCGCCGCCGCCGCCTACGGCGAGGTGATCCACCTGTAGGAAATGGGAACGGAGAAGGCTGAAAGCTGAGACCACCCCGGTGGGACCCGGCTTTCAGCTTTCGCTTTCCAGCCTTGGTACCGATGTCCGCTGAGCCCCCTTCCTCCTCCGACGCCGCGCGGTTCTTCGACCGCACCAGCGCCACCTACCGCGCGAAGTACACGGAGGCCAGCCCGTTCCACCACTACTACTTCAACGAGCGGCTGGCGAAGGCCACCGCCGGGCTCGACCTCACCGGGAAGGCCGTGCTCGACATCGGCAGCGGCACGGGCAACCTGTACGACCACCTGGCCCCGCGCTTCCCAGGCATGCGCTTCTTCGCCACCGACGTGAGCGCAGGCATGCTGGCCCGGAGCCATGTGCCCGAGCAGGACCGCTTCGTGGGCCATGCCTACGACCACCGTTTCCCGGTGCAGCGGTTCGACGCCGTGTTCATGCTGGGGGTGACCACCTACATGGACCCCGCCGAGCTGGACCGCAACCTCGCCTTCATCGGCCGCAGCCTCTCCCCCGGCGGCGTGGCGGTGATCACCTTCTCCCACGCCACCGGCCTCGACACCTGGATGCGCCGCCTGCTGATGTGGCCGCTGCGCCTCTTCGGCCGCCGCGACAAGGTACTGAGCTCGGGCGTGCGCACCCGCACCTACACCGTGGGCGCCGTGCGACGGGCCCTGACCCCCCACCTCCAGCTGGACGAGCTGGCCTTCCACAACCACACCGTCTTCCCCTTCGGCCTGCTGCTCCCGGGCCCTTCCATCGCCCTCGCCCACCGCATCGACCGGCTGCCGGCCGGCCGCTGGCCGCACCAGTGGCTCAGTTCGGACATCCTCGTACGCTGCTCGGCGAAAAGGTTGCTTTGAGGCAACCACCGAAGGCGGGGGCGTCTTCACATCGGAACGTTCATCCCACGCGGTGTTCCGCTAGTGGAAGCGCTCCCGGAACGGTACCTTCGCCTCGCTCCATGCCCCGCGTCCTCCGCATCATCAACCGGTTCAACCTCGGCGGGCCCACCCACAACGCCGCCTACCTCACGAAGCACCTGCCCGGCGACTTCGAGACGCTGCTGGTGGGCGGCCAGTGGGACGAGAGCGAGGAGGGCAGCAAGCACATCCTCGACGCCATCGGCGTGGAGCCCCTGATCCTGCCCGAGATGCGCCGCGACATCGCGCCCTGGCGCGACCGCACCGCCTACCGCCGCGTGAAGAAGCTCATCCGGGACTTCAAGCCCGACATCGTGCACACCCATGCCGCCAAGGCCGGCGCCGTGGGCCGCATGGCCGCCAGCGAGCTGGGCGTGAAGGTGATCGTGCACACCTTCCACGGCCACGTGTTCCACAGCTACTTCGGCCAGGTGCGCACCGCGATGTACAAGAACATCGAGCGCTTCCTCGCCCGCCGCAGCAGCCGCATCGTGGCCATCAGCGAGAAACAGAAGGAGGAGCTCGTGCACGAGCACCGCATCTGCCAGGCCGACAAGGTGAGCGTGATCCCCCTGGGCTTCGACCTCAGCAAGTTCCAGCAGGACCTGGAGGCCAAGCGCCGCCTCTTCCGCCGCGTGTACGGCGTGGCCGACGACGAGCTCGCCGTGGGCATCGTGGGCCGCCTGGTGCCGGTGAAGAACCACGACCTCTTCCTCGAGGCCCTGCGCCACCTCACCGAACGCTCCGGCCGCAAGGTGCGCGCCTTCATCGTGGGCGACGGGGAGGAGCGCGAGCGGCTCGAGCAGCGCACCCGGGAGCTGGGCCTGAGCCTCGCCGCCGGTCCGGTGTTCAACGGGCACGGCTTCGGGCACGGGGTGAACGGCAGGCCCTGCGTGGCCCCGGCGCAGGTCACCTTCACCAGCTGGATCAAGGAGGTGGACGTGGTGAACGCCGGGCTCGACATCGTGGCCCTGTCCAGCAACAACGAGGGCACCCCGGTCACCCTCATCGAGGCGCAGGCCGCCAACCGGCCGGTGGTGAGCACCAACGTGGGCGGCATCGAGAACGTGGTGCGCCCCGGGCGCACGGGCCTGCTGAGCCCCCCGGGCGACGCGGTGCGCCTGGGCGAGAACCTGCTGCGCGTGGTGGAGGACGACGACCTGCGCCGCGCCCTCGGCGAACATGGCTGGGACCATGTGCGCGAGCGGTACCACTACAGCCGCCTGGTGCGCGACACCGAACGGCTGTACCGGGAACTGCTGGGCTGAGGCCGCGCCCAACCGTTACATTTGCCCAAACACGAAGGAATGCGCAGGGTACTGGGGATATTGGTCGTGGTCGCCGTGCTGGCCGCCGGTTGCACGATCAACCGCGACATCATGTTCAAGACCCCGGTCGATTACGAGTTCGCTCCCCCGCCCGATTCGGTCGAGCGCTACTTCCGGATCCAGCCCAACGATTTCCTGCAGTTCCGCCTCTTCGCCAACGACGGCTTCCGGATG
>JBIJCH010000298.1:0-3557 GCA_044344815.1 Flavobacteriales bacterium
GTTGCTGGGCATTCCGCATGTGGTGTTCTGCATCAACAAGATGGACCTGGTGGACTACGACGAGGCGGTCTTCACCCGGATCCAAGGGGAACTGGAGGACTTCAGCAGCAAGCTGGAGGTGCGCGACATCCGCTACATCCCCATCAGTGCGCTGAAGGGCGACAACGTGGTGGAGCGCAGCGAGCGCATGCCGTGGTACCAGGGGCCCACGCTCATGTACCTGCTGGAGAACATCCACATCGCGGGCGACCTCAACCACATCGACCGCCGCTTCCCCGTGCAATATGTGGTGCGCCCCATGACGGATGAGTGGCACGACTTCCGGGGCTTCGCGGGGCGCGTGGCCGGTGGCGTGTTCCGAAAGGGCGAACCCGTCCAAGTGCTGCCCAGCGGCTTCCAGAGCGCCATCAAGAGCATCCACATCGGAGACCGCGAGGTGGAGGAATGCTTCGCACCGCAGAGCGCGGTGATCACGCTGTACGACGAGATCGACATCAGCCGCGGCGACATGCTGGTGAGCCCGAACAACATGCCGGAGTCCTCGCAGGACATCGACGTGATGCTCTGCTGGTTCAATGAGCGGCCCCTGCAGCCCGGCGGCAAGTACGCCATCAAGCACACCAGCCGCGATGCGCGGTGCATGGTGAAGGAGGTGAAGTACAAGATGGACATCAGCACGCTGCACAAGGCGGAGGACAACACCATCCGCATGAACGACATCGGCCGCGTGCAGCTGCGCACCACGGTGCCGCTGCATTTCGACCGTTACAGCCGCAACCGCTACACCGGCAGCATCATCCTCATCGACGAGGGTACGAACGAGACGGTGGCGGCGGGGATGATCGTGTGATCACCGCAGGAAGACCGGCAGGAAGGCCTTGCCGTTCCGGCGACGGCCCTCCACGAACCACGCACCGGCGATGGCGCCCACGGTGTTCGCGATCATGTCATTGAGGTCCGTGCGCCGGCCCAGGGCCTCGAGCCCCTGCAGCACCTCGGTGCCCCAGCCGTAGCCCATGCTCAGGACCACGGCCGGCGCGAGGAAGTTCGCCGGAGCGCCCCGCTTCACGAAGGCGCCGCACAACAGCAGGGTGAGCGTGCCGAAAAGGCCGGCATGCACCAGCTTGTCCAGGCTCAACAGGTCGAACCAGCTCCACTGCGGCAGGCTCCGGCCCGGGATCAGGCACAGCACAAGGATGCACAGGGCCCACAGGAGCGCCCAGCGGAAGTGCCCCATCATGGGGAGGGATCAGTGTCCGATGAGGGCGGTGTACTGATCGGCGCTCAGCAGGCCGTCGGCGTCACCGGCGTTGTCCAGCTTGATGCGCACCATCCAGCCGGCGCCGTAGGGGTCCTTGTTCACCGAAGCGGGATCGTCGGCGAGGCCCTCGTTCACGGCCAGCACGGTGCCGTTAAGGGGCATGAACAGGTCGCTCACCGTCTTCACGGCTTCCACGGTGCCGAACACGGCCTCCTTGTCCACGTGCTGGCCCACGGTGTTGATGTCCACGAACACGATGTCGCCCAGCTCGCTCTGCGCGAACTCGGTGATGCCCACCACGGCCTCGCCGCCCTCGATGCGGATCCACTCGTGGTCTTTCGTGTACTTCAGGTCGGCGGGGAAGTTCATGGTGCTGTGCGGGATGCGTTGTGCGGCGAAAATAGCCGTTCCCCGCCACTGCGGGGCATGACGGTCATCACTGGGCGAGCGTGAAGCGCAGGCTGACGCCCAGGTTGGTGTTGGCGCTGGGGAAGCTGGTGCTTATCACGGGGGTGTTGATCACGCGCTCGTAGAAGGCGCGTACGTTCAGGCGCTGGTCGATCACGTAGTCGGCGCTGGTCTTGATGGAGAGGATGTCCTGGCCGGCGGTCACCTGGTTCTGGCCCTCCTCCATCTTGCGGATCACGGTGTTGTTGCGACGCCAGCTCAGGTCCACCCGCAGGTTCAGGTCGCTCTTGATGTCCTTGCCGCCGATCTGGATGGGGAACTTCACGCCCTTGAAGCGGTAGCCGCTGCCGATCACGAACTCCTGACCGCGCACCTCGGTGAGCTGGTAGTTGGTGAGGCTCAGGCTCAGGCTGCGGTCGCGGTTGTATTCGAACTTGGCCAGCAGGCTGTTCTGCAGGGTGGCGTCGAAGTTGATGAAGGGCCGCATCTGCTCGGTGATGGTGACCACGGCGATGGTTCGGCTGGGGATGAAGTTGCCCCCGGCGTCCACCAGCGAGGAGTCGGGGTTGTACAGCATGTTCGTCTGGTAGTTCGCGATGGCGAACGTGCTTCGGTAGCTGTGGTTGAGGGTGAAGGTGCGGAAGAGCTTCTTGAAGGCCGCCAGCTTGGTGAGGCCGTCGTAGGTGAGGTCCCAGTTGGGCATGGGCACCAGCTTGAAGGGGTTGAGCTTCACGCTCTCGGCGCTCTTGCCCGTGTAGGCCGCCACGAAGGCCGGGATGATCACGTCCTGGTTGGTGCCGCTGTAGCCCGTCCAATACAGGCTGTCGGGATCGGGCTCGCCCGAATTGATGTCCGACAGGCCCAGGCGCCGGCTGATGATGGCGCGGTTGTCCAGCATGGTCTGGAACACCGGGTTCACGAAGTTGTCGTCGTCCTTGCTGAAGGTGGTGCCCCAGGTGATCATGCTCACGCTGAAGTTGCCGAACTCCTGCGGGCTGTCGTTCCTCCAGGTGTCCAGCGTGTCCCAGCGGTAGAAGGACCTGTAGTTCTCGCTGATGGTGCGGTTGGCCAGCAGTTCCACGCGGAAGCCCTTGAACGGCTCGAGGCTCATGCGGCCGTTGATGGTCTCGGTGCGGGTGTTGGTGTAGGGGGTGAAGATGCTGCGGTTGCGCACGAGCCAGTCGTTGGCCGAGGCCTTGCCGGCGAAGTCGCGCACGATGTCGCCGCTCAGGTTGTGGTTCTGCTGGCCGAGGATGAAGCCGAAACCGGGCGCGTCGAAGCCCGGGTCCATGCCCACGATGTTGGTGCCCTGGTTGTAGCCCGGCAGCAGGATGCCGCTGTTCTGGCTGTAGGTGAGGTTGCCGGTGCGCACGGTCATCAGCACACGGGCCAGGCCCTCCAGGGGGTCGATCTTGGGGCCGTCGTCCTTGCCTCCCTTGCCGGCGTCCTTGCCCTTGTCGTCCTTGCCCTTCTCACCCTCCTTGCCCTTGGCGTCCTTGCCACCGGCGGCCGCGGGCTTCTTCCCGCCCTTGCCCTTGGCCTTGTCGTTGATGCGCTTCAGGTAGGGGATCTTGTTGTAGAGGTTCACGAAGTTGAACTGCCCGTTGAGACTGATGTTCTGGGAGTTCTGGATGACCCCGCCCAGCGTGTCCTGCCCCAGCGGAGCACGGTCCCATTGGTACCCGGCACCGTAGGTGATGTTGCTGTTGATCCAATCGGTGAGGGGGAACTTGTCCAGGGGCAGCTGGTAGGTGACGTTGAGCGTATGGTCATAGCGCATGGCCTCGCCCCAGTCGCGCACGCTGGCCAGCACACTGTCCTTCCACAGCTCGTAGTCGTTGGCCTTGGCGTTCACACGGCCCGGTGGCTCGCCCACGATGGCCCCGTT
>JBIJCH010000299.1:0-3553 GCA_044344815.1 Flavobacteriales bacterium
TCTCGAAGAGCTCCTCGCTGATGAGGGTGCCGCGGTGTTCGATCATTCGGCGACAAAGCTACGGCTCCATGAAATCGGCGATGACCAAAGCAGCGCTCGCCGGCCTTGGCACGTCCCGTATGCGTAGCTTCACATACCATGCGATCGATCGCCCTGACCCTGCTCCTGGGTGCTGCCGTCAACGCGAGCGCCCAGTCGCCGTTCGAGTACGCGGATCAGCGATCGAGCGGTGTCTCCTATATCGGCTGTGTACGGTCAGGGAGCACATGGGTGGCTTGTGGAAGCTCCAATGGAGAGCATGTTATCGGATCCCCACGCTTTGCACAGGGATTCCACACGGACGGCACCCCCGCGTGGCAGACCGACCTGATCAATTCAACATATTTCATGATGCCGGCCGATATGATCCCTGCGACCGGCGGTGGTGTTCTGGTGGTGGGACCGCACGATGGGTGCGACGTTGGCCTGCCCACGAGCCTTCTTATGAGCATCGACGACCAGGGCAGTGTGACCTGGGCCAATGACCTGTGGTTCGAGAACGCGCAGCACCTCGATCAAGCCTTGGATGGAAGGATCCTGATCTCCACCTACAGCCATGCACTGATCACCGATCAATTCGGGGACAGTCTCCTTACGCTCGACCTGGACACCATCGGACTCCCATCCATGCTGTGGATGAACTGGGATGAGGACAGCACGGTGCTGGTCGTTCGCCATGGTGGCGTGGTGGAACGCCGATCGCTGGAGGCCGATGTACTTGCGACGACGAATTCTTCGATACCCGCGCTTCAGGATGTGATCAACTGGAACGGCCACCGGTTGGCGCTCGAGCAGACGGGGATGCTCCATGTGTTGGATGCCGCCCTGGTCGAATTGAACGTGCTCCCTTTGGGCGCTCCATTCACCAAGGGTCAGTTCATTCCGGGGGATAGCTCGTTGTGGGTCATTGGGAACCAGGTCGCGGTTGAACTCGACACGGCCTTGTCCATCCTTCGCACCGTAGTGCTTGACCCGGACGCCATCTTCGACGACCTGACCTTCCTTGGATTCGCTGTGGACGGTGATACCATCGCGATGGCAGGCACTGCGGTAACGGCGCAACTGCCCGCTGGCCTTATCCGCACGGTGATCGCGGACGGCAGCGTGGCCGTTCATGACGAGGACGTTTCGATCAGTATCGAGAGCATTGACACGACTTGGTATGAGCTGATGGGAGCCTTCGTATACCCTCGTGCGAGCGTCACCCTGAGAGTGACGAATGAAGGCAGCGGCATCGTGGAGAACGTGGTCGTGAACCACTTCTCCATCTATTGGATCTGCGAGGCCGTGGAAAGGACGGTGCATCTGTCGGGCTTGAACCTCGCCCCCGGTGCTTCGATCACTGCGGTGCTCGACAGTCTTTGGCTGAACTACGCCTCATGGGCTTGGGTGAACAACCTCTACGACCGCGACCAGAGCGACAACCTTGCCTGCGACACGGCCCACATCGTGCTTGGCATGGAGGATCCCGGTCGGCCGCCGTTCAGCGTGTTCCATGACCTGCAGCAGGAGCGTCTGGAGCTGCGCTTCCACGGCCCCACCACGACCCCCATGGACCTGCAGGTGCTCGACCTCAGCGGCCGGATGCACGCCACCACCCGCATCGCGGCCGGTACCTCAGCCCACAGCCTCGGCACCACCGGGCTGGCCCAGGGCATCTACTTGCTTTCCGTCCAAGGGCCCCAGGCGCGCTGGACCGTGAAGTGGGTGAAGCCCTAGGACCTCCTTCGCCCGTCCACCTGCCGCGGCGGATCCGTTGCGCTCGTCGCAGCCTGCCCCGGACCTGTTCCGGGGTTGCGGTTTAACCGCGCTCCCCATCTTTGCACCCGCGTCGCCAAAGCCTTCCAAGGCGTTCGCCATTGAAATGAGCCAGCAGGAAGACCGCCTCAAGACCCTCATCGGCCATGCCAAGGAGTATGGCTTCGTGTTCCCCAGCAGCGAGATCTACGACGGCCTGAGCGCCACGTACGATTACGGCCCTTACGGCGCCGAGCTCAAGAACAACATCCGCCAGTACTGGTGGGCGGCCATGACGAAGCTCAACGAGAACATCGTGGGCATCGACGCGGCCATCTTCATGCACCCCACCACGTGGAAGGCCAGCGGCCACGTGGACGCCTTCAACGATCCGCTGATCGACAACAAGGACAGCAAGAAGCGCTACCGCGCGGACGTGCTCCTGGAGGAGCACATGGCGAAGTACCAGGACAAGATCACCAAGGAGGTGGAGAAGGGCCGCAAGAAGTTCGGCGACGCCTTCAACGCGGAGCAGTTCCTGGCCACCAACCCCAACGTGCTGCGCAGCGCCGAGCGCGTTAAAAGCGTGGAGGCCCGCATGAAGGCCGCGCTCGAGGCCAACGACCTCACCGCCCTGCGCCAGCTGATCCTGGACGAGGGCATCACCTGCCCGGTGAGCGGCACCGCCAACTGGACCGAGGTGCGCCAGTTCAACCTGATGTTCGCCACCGAGCTGGGCAGCGTGAGCGGCGAGAGCAGCACCATCTACCTGCGCCCCGAGACGGCACAGGGCATCTTCGTCAACTTCCTGAACGTGCAGAAGAGCGCGCGGATGAAGATCCCCTTCGGCATCGCGCAGACCGGCAAGGCCTTCCGCAACGAGATCGTGGCGCGGCAGTTCATCTTCCGCATGCGCGAGTTCGAGCAGATGGAGATGCAGTTCTTCGTGAAGCCCGGCACCGAGATGGAGTGGTACGAGCGGTGGAAGGAGCAGCGCATCAAGTGGCACCGCGCCCTGGGCCTGCCCGTGGAGAACTACCGCTTCCACGACCACATCAAGCTGGCGCACTACGCCAACGCGGCCTGCGACATCGAGTTCCAGTTCCCCATGGGCTTCAAGGAGCTGGAGGGCATCCACAGCCGCACCGACTTCGACCTGGGCAACCACGAGAAGCACAGCGGCCGCAAGCTCACCTACTTCGACCCCGAGGCCAACGAGAGCTACGTGCCCTACGTGGTGGAGACCAGCATCGGCCTCGACCGCATGTTCCTGGCCATCCTCAGCGCGGCCTACACCGACGAGAAGCTGGCCGACGGCACCGAGCGCACCGTGCTGCGCATTCCGGCCCCGCTGGCCCCGGTGAAGCTGGCCGTGCTGCCCCTGGTGAAGAAGGACGGCCTGCCCGAGAAGGCGCACGCCATCGTGGACCTGCTGAAGTTCGACCACAACCTGCAGTACGACGACAAGGACAGCATCGGCCGCCGCTACCGCCGCCAGGACGCCATCGGCACGCCCTACTGCATCACCATCGACCACCAGACGCTGGACGATGACATGGTCACCATCCGCGACCGCGACACCATGGCGCAGGAGCGCGTGCCCATCGCCGAACTGGACCGCATCGTGAGCGAAAAGGTGGACCTGCGGAAGCTGCTGAAGCAGCTATGAACTAACTCAGGTAGTCGCGTACCACCTTTTGGGTCGCGGCCTTCACCCCTTCCCAGGTCTGGCCTTGCAGGCTGATGGGGTCATCGCTGTCCTCGGCGTCCTTGAAAT
>JBIJCH010000059.1:0-9063 GCA_044344815.1 Flavobacteriales bacterium
ACATCGGAGATGGCACCGGATGCGTCGGTCACCGGGACCAGGCGCGGCTGGATGAAGCCCGCATAGGGGGCGG
This sequence comes from Flavobacteriales bacterium, assembly GCA_044344815.1. GTDB lineage: Bacteria > Bacteroidota > Bacteroidia > Flavobacteriales_F > PHOS-HE28 > PHOS-HE28. The sequence continues at coordinate 74 of JBIJCH010000059.1, forward strand.
TCTTGATGCGCTTGGAGCGTTCCAGCACCTGGGCGTGCAGCGCCGGGTCCACCTTCACGCCATAGGTCTCCACCAGGGCCTTGCCGGCCTCGTAGTCGCCCTGGCTCTTGATGCGCTGCACCTCGCGCAGCAGCTCTCCGAAAAGGGTGCGGAGCTTGCCGTGGTCGCGGATGTCGTAATAGGTCTCCCCGTTGCGCTCCACCTTCACGATCACGCTGTCCTTCATGCCCTTCTCATAGCACCAGGCGCTCACCCAATGGCGGTTGCGCATGTGCGCCTCCTCGATGTCGGCACCGGGCTTCAGGCGGCGCAGCTGCACCAGGAGGCCGTTCCGGATGTAGGCGTCGTACTCGGCCTTGCCCACCTCGAGCGAGGGCATCACGCCGATCTCCACCATGTGCGGGTCCATCATGTAGTAGAGGGCCACCAGGTCGGCGCGCCCCTCCTCCAGGGTGCTGGCGTAGTTCCTCAGCGTGGCATCGGTCTCCCCCACGCCGGGCTCCAGCTGGCCGCTGGCATGGCCGATCACCTCGTGCAGCGCGGTGTGCAGCTTCCCGGCCAGGGTGCCGTGCTTCACCGCGAGGTCGATCTCCTCCTGGTCGTGGCAGAACACCTCCAGCGCCCCCTTGCCACCGCTCTTGTCGTACGCATCGGAGATGTTGCCCAGGCTCACGCTCTTGCTGCCATGCTTCACCCGGATCCAGTTGGCATTGGGCAGGTTCACCCCGATCGGGGTGCTCGGCGCCGCATCGCCGGACTCGCCCACCGTGTTGATGAAGCGGTAGGTGATGCCCACCACCTTCTTCTTCTTGTGCTGCTCCATCAGCGGGGAGTTGTCCTCGAACCACTGGGCGTTCTCCTGGATGGCACGCATGTTCTTCGTGGCCTGGGGGTCGATCACCTCCACGATGGATTCGTAACTGCCCTTCTTCCCGAGCGGGTCGTTGTAGACCTCCACGAAGCCCTGGATCAGGTCAACGCTCGCCTCCTGCTCCTTCACCCACTCGATGTTGAACTCGTCCCACTTGCGCAGGTCGCCGGTGCGGTAGTAATCGATGAGCAGGCCGAGCACCTTCGCCTGCTGCGGGTTCTCGGCAACGCCCCGGGCCTTCTCCAGCCACATCACCATCTGTTCCAGGGCCGCACCGTACATGCCGCCCACCTTCCACACCTTCTCCTCCAGGCGGCCGTTGGCACCGCGCACCACCTTGCTGTTGATGCCGTGGCTGAGGGGCATGCTGTCGCCCTTCACCTCCATGGCGGCATAGAAGGCCTCAACCTCCTTCTGGTTCACATCCTCGCCGTAGAAGTTCACGGCGCTGGCCAGTACCAGGTCCTTGGTGGGGTCCAGGTTCACTTTCTTCGCGTCGACGGCAGTGTCGAACAGGAAGTCGACCACTCCTGCATCGAGCTTGGCGGAGCTGGCGTTCAGCAGGGAATCGAAGTAGGAGCGCCGGCAACCCGGAATGAACTTCTCCATGCCGTAGTGGTGGTGGATGCCGTTGCTGAAGAACACCTCCTTGGCATACACCAGGAACGCGTCCCATTGGTCGCCGGAGCGCTCCCCCTTGTAGTTGCGCAGCACACCCTCCAGGGCACGGCGCACCTTGAGGTTGTGCCGGTGGTTCTGGTCCCACAGGATGTCGCGGCCGCTCAGCCCCGCCATGGTGAGGTAGTAGGCCAGCTGCTTCTGCTGCAGGCTCAACTGGTCCCAGCCGGGCACCTGGTAGCGCAGCACGCGCACGTCGGCGAACTGGTCCACCTCCCATCGGAAGGTGTCGGTGGCGGTGGTGTCGTTGTCCGGCTTGGTGGCGACGTACCCGTCGGTGCCTTCGCCACAGGCAACGAAGAGGGGGATGACGAACAGGGCGAGAAGGACGTGCTTCATGGGTTGTATCCCCGCTTTGGGCGGAGCGTCGCGAAGATAGCGGGCCGCCCCGCCCGCCCATGCGGCCTACTCGGCCGGCTTGGGCCGACGCGCGTTGATGGTCATCTGCGCCCGGGCCTCCTCCACCACCTTCTTCATCCGGTGGTACGCCGCCAACTGCTTGTTGTAGCGCTTCAGGTCCGCATGCGAGAGGGTGTCCACATGCAGCAGGTCCATCTTGTCGGCGAGGTCATGCAGCTTCACCCGGATGGCCAGCGGGTCCTGCATCACCCGGTCGATGTACTGGTCGTAGTCCTCCTCGGGCCTGCGGCTGATGTGCTCCAGGGCCTTCAGCACGCGCGGCGGGAAGTCCTTCTTCGCCAGGTCTTCCAGGGAGAGCGCGCTGCGCTCGAGCACGTCGTGCAGGGCACCGAGCACCTGCTCCTCCTTGTCGTGCCCGCGCATCATCACGCGCATCACATGCAGCACGTAAGGCTTGTTGAAACGGTCCACCTGGCCCTTGTGGACCTTGGCGGCCAGCCGGATCGCACGCTCGAGCAGGTCGTCCATCCCCCCGGTCACTTCTTCACCGCGATGCGCAGGTCCAGGGCGCGCGGATCGTTCATGATCACCGACCAGTCCGTGCTCAACTTCACCTCCCGGGCCGAGGGATCCTCGCGTACCACACCCTCGGCGATGCCCACCTCGGCGATCTCCTCGGCGAAGGCGAAGCTGTATTTGTACTGCATCATCTTGAGAATGCCGCTCACATCCGTGGTGTCATCCCCATCGGAGGCGATGTCGGACCCCATCTCCTTGGCGAAGCGGTTGGTGGTGCGCACGAGCGTGCTGCCTTCCCAGGCGAAGAACGCCTTCTCCTGGCCGGAACTGTCGGGCATCAGCACGTTGAGCGCCTTGTTCAGCGCGTTCACGTCGGCGAACCGGAAGCTGAGCCGCTGCACGAAGCCGTCCTGCTCCTCCTTCACCTTCACCTTCGAGATGCCCTCGATCCCCTTGATCCGCTGCATCTCGTCCTTCATGTCCATATCACCGATGCTCTCATCGCCCTTGCCCTTGTCATCGGACATCTCCTTCATGGACTTCATGAGGTCGGCGAAGGAGCTCAGGTCGATGACGTACTCCAGCGTTCCGCTGCCGTCCTTCTTGAAGGTGTAGTTCTCCTCGATGGTGATGCAGCCCGCCAGGACGACGATGCAGGCGATCGCCAGCAGATGGTGCAGTTGTCGCGACAGGCGCATGTTGATCGCTTATAGGGCCGAAAGTACGCCGCCAGGAGGATAAGCCGTCAACGGAACGCAAAGGGCCTCCCCGCTGCATGGGGAGGCCCTTCACGATGATCGACCGGGGATCAACGAACCATCGGCAGGCGGAACGTCCGTTGCTGGTCGCCTGTGGTGACGCGCACGAAATAGATGCCGGCGGGTAGCTCCTGCCCATCAACGGTCATGCGGCCCATGGCACCCCGGGCGCTGCGGCTGAGCACCAGCTTGCCCGTGGCATCGATCACATCGGCCTGCATGGAGGCCGCTCCGCTCACCTGCCATTGCACGATGAACAGCGCACCTTCGCTCCAGGCCATGATGCCCGGGGCGGCCTGTTCGGCGACCGAGGTGGACACCGACACGGCCACGTCCTGGCTCGTTACCGCGCTGCAATCCCCCTCCTCCACCGTGAGGGTGACCGTGTAGATGCCGGGCTGCGCATAGGCATGCACAGGTTCGTTGTCGTTGCTCTGCGTGCCATCGCCGAGATCCCAGGTGCAGTAAGCCCCGTAGGTGGAGTTGTTGAAGAAGTCGACCGGCTCGTTCACGAGCACAGCGGACGGTACCGCTTCGAACTCGGCCACCGGACCGACCCCCTCGGCCACCACGATGCCGGTGAGCGCATCCTCACAGCCGCGTGCATCCGTCACGGTCACGCTGTACGTGCCGGCGGCGAGATCGGTCGCGACATCACCCGTTGCACCGCTGCTCCACTGGAGCGTGTACGGAGCCGTTCCACCGAGCACCGTCGCGGCGATGGAACCATCCTGCACCAACGCGCAACCGGCGGCCTGGGCCTCCACCTCCACGTCCAGTGCGGAAGGCGCACCCACGGTGAGCGCGCCGTTCAAGGCGCCGCAGCCCGTGCCACCATCCACCGTCACCACGTAGTTGCCACCGGCCAGGCCCGTGAACACATGGGTTCCGGTCGCGCCGGACACCTGTACGAGCGGGTTGCTGAAGGCATCGGCCAGCACATAGTCCCACGGTCCGGTGCCCGACCCGGCGACCGTGATCGAGCCATCATCGGCACCGGCGCAGGTCACATCGGTCACCGAGCGGGTGACCGGCGTGCCCACGTGCAGCACGAAACGCGCCGGCAGCACCGGATCGGAGGCCGCCATGCTGAAGGTATAGGATGCGCCCTCGGTGAGCTGTGTCACCGTGCCGGTCGAGAGGTCCTCCAGGCTGAGGCAGGCGCGGCCGCCAAGCTCGCTCAGGCTGCTGGCCGTGATCGTGAAGTTGCCGTCCACCTGAACGTCCACGGTGACCGGGATGTCCACCGCGCCGGTGAGGTCGCCGTACGCGTTGATGGCCATATCCAGCCCCTCGGTGGTGAGGGTGGCGATGGTGACGGCCTCGGGGTGCACGAAAGGCAGCTTGGCCACGTCGAAGGCGCCGTGATCGGGCGCGCCATTGATGAAGTGGACGATGGCCTCATCAGCGCGCTCGTTGGAGGCGTTCGCAAGGCGCAGCCGCACCAGCGGACGATCGTCCTCCTGCTGGCTGAAGATGCCACCATTGAGGGGCTCCAGCACCTTGGCCGTTTCGCTCACCGTGGTGGTGATGTTCGGTCCCGAGGCATGCAGCCAGAAGCCCTGACAGCTCTGGATGTTGCCATTGGCGCCGAGCGTGCCCAGGCTGTTGGCCTCGTCCCATACAGCGTTGGATCCGCTGCCGGGATCGTAGATGTAATAGAACGGGTCCACATCACTGCCGCGGGAGACCAGGCTGAAGTCGATGGGCGATGGCACCGGGTTGCCCACCAGGTTCAGGCCGTCCACCGTGGCATTCCCGGTGTTGGTGTACGTCATCGGCAGCGTGAACGGCGTGCTCGCCACCGTGGGGAAGCCCCGCACATCGACGACGAACGCGTTGGTGGTGAAGTAGTTGTCGCCGCTCCACGCCGCGAAGCCCTTGCCGATCGTGAGCGGGTCGGTGACGCTCGCGGGACCCACCAGGCCATCGCTGCTCGAGCTGCCGGTGTTGGTCTCGTCGTAGCTCCGGATGCTGGGCCAAAGCTGGTTGTTCTGGAAGAAGTTGGGGTAGGCCGAACCCGGGAAGCCGGCCGTGAAGAAGTCATCCGTCCAGTCCTGGATGGTCTTGTTCTGCATGGGCGAGCACAGCAACCGCCAATCGGTCACACCCGCGGGGATGTAGCGCTCGATGCGCAGCCGGTCCGTGTAGGAGGCGGCCGCAGCGACCGGGCCCAGGCGCGCCGTGCCGGTGGCGGTGCTCAGCAGCTGCACCTCCTTGCCGTTCGCGTTGAAGTCCCCCTTCGTGAGCTGCAGTGTGCCCGTGAGCCGCAGGATGTTCAGGTCCACCCGTGCGCCGAAGCCGTTCAAGGTCATGTCCTTCACCTGCATCGTGCCCGCCGTGCCCGAGATCACCGTGAGGGCATCGCTCCGAAGCTGGATGTGGTCGTTGGCTCCGTTGAAGGTGCCGTCCACCTTGAGATCAGGACCGTAGACGCCCACCGTGGTGGTGCCGCCAAGGTCCAGCGAGCCACCGGTCTCCACCGTAAGGCTGCGGGTGTTGAAGTTGGCCCCCGTGGTGGTGACCGTGTGGCCGGCCTGGATCACCATGGACTTGTTGCGGGTGAAGGTGACGGCGCCGGGCGCGGGCGCGCCGGTACGTGCCGTGCTCCAGGTGGCCGTGGCCTCGCTGCCGTTGGCGCGGCTGTAGTAAACCTGCGAGCACAGGATGCCGGTGAACTGGATGTCGTCGATGTTCCAGATCTCCGTGTTGTCGTTGTTGCGGGCCTCCACGCGCAGCGCCACCGAACTGGTGCCGTTGGGGATGGTGATGCGCACCTCGGCGTAGATCGTTCCACTGGGCGAGGACACATACGTGACCGGAATACCTGCTGTTCCAATAGCGATCCCGGTTCCGCTCGCATACCCCCACTGACTGTTGGAACTGCCGCTGATGCGCACATCTGGAACCAAAGGGAAGCCCGCACCATTCAGGTCAATGTAGAAAGCGACCGAATCATTCAAGTCAGCACCGCCAGCCGAGATGGTCGAAGTGCTTGATAGCCTTGCCGAGAGGACAATATTTGACCAATCGGTGACGTCGGCTGCATCCAATGTAAGGGACGCGAAGGCGTTATTGACCTGCCAGGATGCACTGCCATTGTATATGCGCTGGTTCGCAGGAAAATCAGCAGCACCGATATTGGTATTCACATTCCCCGAGCCCGATATTATCGGCACATTATCACCAGTGCCTCCATCGAAAGCTTGACCGGTGGTCGGAGCTGGTCCTGTTTCATCATCGTCAATATTCAGCACGTAGGCATCCGGCTTTCCTATACTGGGGGTACCGGTTCCACCTGAAATATTTTGGAGAGCGAATCCGATGCTTGCATCTCCATCGCAATCACCATTATCCGTGATCGTTATGACCTGGGTCTGATCCAAAAGGCTGCCTCCGGGGAATGTGATGGTCTGGGTCGTATAATTGTTCACCCTGGCCGCGGAACCGCTGGTTAGCGCCAGACTGACGCTGGTCGGATTGACCGGATCGGGATTGATGATCTCGGACACTGATCCGACGGCCGAGGTCAAGCGAACCAAGGTCCAGGCACGCCCCGTCACGCTGATGTCATCCAAGGCAAGCTCATCCCAGGCGCCGCTGCCTCCGGGTGCGGTGCCCAAGGTCCAGCGGATATAGAAAAAGCCATTGTTGGGCACCACCACGCCACCGATCGACGTGCTCCGGGGGGTGGAGACCCAGGATGTGCCGGTCAGGGGACCTGGTGTCGTAACGTTCACAGCAGGAACGGACGTGTAGGTGATGTTGTCGGAGGACCAGGAAAGATTAACCGTGGAGGACTGGTCCTGGTCATTGCGGTAGAGCGCCTTGTAGGCGACATCGAACGTGGTAAGCACGCTGCCCGTGGTATTCCTTACACGCAACGTGACCGTTCCGGGATTCGCATCTACAGCGTTTTGCTGGAAACCCAACGCCCTGCCGGTAATACCAGCACCACCCATCGACCATATTCCACCAACTGCTACAACACCATTGCCCGGCGCGGTCGTACCGCGCCTGTAATCGGTGCCAGACGTGATGCGGGTGCCTCCGAAGGCCAGGTTGCCGTCGCTCCAGCCCGTGCTGGCCCAGGCATCGGAGTCCAGACGACCCACCGCTGGTGTGGGCTGGAACCCACCACCGGCGAAGACACCGTTGGACACTCCGCTCACGGAGCCATCGAAGTTGATGGTGAAGGCCGTGTTCACGGCGCTCACGTTCAACTGGGCGGTGAGGGTGGCCGGGGCGAGCAGGGCGACCACTGCAGCGGACATGCCGGACAGGCCGGCGAACAAAGCGTAGCGACGATCCATGTAGCTTCAGTTTTCGATCGGGCACGAACACACCGTACCCCTACCCAAGGACGTCCCAAACTTAAGCAATAGCGGTCTGCCTCAAGCCCTTCGCGCACAGGAAGTTTCCCACAGCCGCGGGCCTGCCCTATAGGGGTAGCCGGCCCTGCTGCTCCATGGCCAGCCGCAGGTGCCCGACCTCCTTGCGCAGCTCCAATACGCTCCGGGCCAGTTCGTCACGGCTCAGGTTCGGCTCGGGCAGTTCATTGCTGATGAAGTGCACGAACTTCCAGATCTCCAGCACGTTCGTCACCGGCACCTCGTAGGGGGCGTACAGCGGGTTGGTGCTGCACAGCAGCAGCGTACCCTTCTCCTTCAGTTGGTTGTAGACCACCTTGAACACGATGCCGTCGTCCTTGGTGACCACGAGGTAGGGCTGGCCATCGCGGATGGTCTGCCAGTTCTGAACGTACTCGCCGGTGACCCAGGACCCATCGCCCACCGGCGGCATGCTGTCGCCGCTGATCTGGAAGGTGCGGTACTTGCGGTCCTTGGCCAGGAAGGGCATCTGGAAGGTGGGCAGGATGCTGATGTACTCCGGATCGGCGTAGCCCAGCGCATAGCCGGCCTTGGCCTTCTCGGGCACCAGCTCCACGTTCTCGCGGTCCTCGCGGTCCACCGTGGTGGCCAGCACGCGCAGGCGCCGGCCACTGAGGTCGATGTCGCCCCCGCGCTCCAGTATGCCCAACTGGCTCTCGCTCAGGGCCGTGAGGTCATCCTTGAGCAGCTTGTCGATGCTCACCTTGAAGTACTCGCTCATGCGCACGAGCAGGTCGAACGAAGGCTCGGCGCTGCCGTTCTCGTAGCCGCTGTAGCTGGAGCGTTTCACATCGAGGGCGATCGCCGTCTCCTCCTGGGAGCGGCCGCGGCGTTGGCGGAGGAGCTTCAGGTTGGTTCCGAAAACAGGGCTTGCCATGGGTGATAGCGTTTGTTCGTTCAGTTGTCGGTGGGCTTGTAGCCGATCCGTTGCCGAGGGGGTGAAGGGCGCTCCGAGAGCTGCCGCAGGACACGCAGGATGCCCGCGATGTCCTCATCATGGCCGTCGGCCCGTTGACGCAGCTCCTCCAGTTGGGAAAGAACATCCTGCTGCTGGATCAGCGCCTCGCGCATGCGGGCGAACACCCGGATGATGAGGATGCTCACCGCGATGGCCCGCTCGCTGCGGAGCACATTGGCCAACATGAGGATGCCATGCTCAGTGAAGGCAAAAGGCAGGTACTTGAAGTTCTGTCCGCGCTTCAAGGTCACGATCTGTGACCTTGAAGCCTCCGCCTCTGGCTGTGTCAGTTGGAACATGAAGTCCTCGGGGAACCGTTCGAGGTTCCGCCGCACCGCCTGCTTGAGGACCCTGACCTCAACTCCATAGAGCCCGGCCAGGTCGCGGTCCAACATCACCTTATGCCCGCGCACCACGTGGATACGCCCGGTGATGGCCGCATCCGCCACCAAGGC
>JBIJCH010000421.1:0-2562 GCA_044344815.1 Flavobacteriales bacterium
CAGCGCAAACATAATGACTAATTTATCGGATGCAAATTGACACATATCCCGTCATCGCCGAGCGACCATGGAACGCACCATCCTGCACCTGGACCTGAACACCTTCTTCGTAAGCGTGGAGCGCCTGCGCGAGCCGAAGCTGAACGGGAAGCCCGTGCTGATCGGCAGCGACAGCGACCGTGGCGTGGTGGCCAGCTGCAGCTACGAGGCCCGCGCCTTCGGCGTGCGCAGCGCCATGCCCATGAAGATGGCCAAGCAGCTGTGCCCCGAAGCGATCATCCTGCGGGGCGACAGCGGCGCGTACCTGAAGAAGAGCGACGAGGTGACCGAGATCATCCGCGCAAGCGTGCCGCTCTTCGAGAAGAGCAGCGTGGACGAGTTCTACGTGGACCTGAGCGGCACCGACCGCTTCCACGGCAGCCGCAAGCTGGCACGCGAACTGCGGCAGCGCATCATCAAGGAGAGCGGGCTGCCCAACAGCTTCGGGATGAGCATCAACAAGACGGTGAGCAAGGTGGCCACCGGCGAGGCCAAGCAGGGCGTGGGCGAATGGTACGTGGAGCGCGGCACCGAGAAGCCCTTCCTGTCGCCCATGCCCATCGAGCGCATCCCCGGCGTGGGCGAGAAGACGGCGCACCTGCTGCGCAGCATGGGCGTGGCGAAGATCCACACGCTGCAGGAGGTGCCCATGGACCTGATGCAGCGCCTGCTGGGCGAGCACGGGCCGGTGCTGTGGCGCAAGGCCAACGGCATCGACGACAGTCCCGTGGTGGCGTGGCACGAACGCAAGAGCATCAGCACCGAACGCACCTTTGAGCGCGATACCATCGATGTGGCCAAGCTCAAGGGCCTGCTCACCGCCATGGCCGAGAGCCTCGCCTTCCAGCTGCGCAAGGGCGGCAAGCTCACCAGCTGCGTGGCCGTGAAGATCCGGTACGCCGACTTCAACACGCACCTGAAACAGCAGCGCATCCCCTACACGGCGTGCGACCACCTGATCCTGCCGGTGATGCACGAGCTGTTCCGCACGCTGTACGACCGGCGCCAGCGCATCCGCCTGATCGGTGTGCGCTTCAGTCACCTGGTGGGGGGCGGGCACCAGATGGATGCCTTCACCGACACGGAGGAAGCCATGAGCCTCTACCAGGCCATGGACAAGATCCGCAAGCGCTTCGGCGACCGCACCGTGATGCGCGCCAGCGGCATGGGCGCCAAGAGCATCGGCCGCATGGACGACCCCTTCGATGGACAGGCGCCGGTGCTGCTGGCGAACAGGAGGAGTTGAGCGAATGAAAAATGTAAAATGATGAATGTAGAATGACCAGCAACCCTCCGAGGCATTGGCAGCACCAAGGCGGCGGATCCATCGTTCAGCATTCACCATTTTACATTCCACATTTTTCATTCCTGCTTCCTGGCAGGGCGTGCCCCCTTACCTCCATCCGGCTATTTTTGGATGTCTCCATGATCCCCATACGCCTCACCCCGCTCCTCGCGGCACTCACGCTCCTGGCCGGGCCCATCATGGCGCAGCAGCACTGGTGCCACAGCCCGGGCATGTCCTCTCCTGCGCTGGTGGCACGCGCCATGGCCAGCGATGCCCTGCGTGGCGGTGGTACGGGCCTGCGTACCCTGCAGGTGAAGGTGCTCATCGCCGCCGATCCCGGCGCACCCGGCGGACCAGCCCCCGCCGTGCCTCCCAGCCGCGTGCAGGCCGACCTCGACCACGCGAACGAGATCTTCGACCGCTGCAACACCGGCATCCGCTTCCAGCTGTGCGGCCCCATGCAGGTGATCGCCGATGCGGCGTTCTACTTCGGCAACCCCTCTACTCCCGCAGTGCTTGCTGCCAAGGAGTCCGGCTACATCACCGCCATGTACGTGCTCACCACGGGCGGCCAGTTCAGCGGTGCCGCCTTCGGCCTGGACATGATCATCAGCGCCTCCGCCACGCCGAACACCCTGGCGCACGAGGCGGCCCACGTGCTCGGCCTGCAGCACACCTTCAACGCCTCCAACGGCGCCGAGCTGGTGGACGGCTCCAACTGCAGCACGGCCGGCGACCTGATCTGTGACACTCCCGCCGCCCCGCAGCTCAACCTGCCGGGCCTGCTGGCGCCCGGATGCACCTACGTGGGCACGGTGACCGATGCCAACGGCGAAGCCTATACGCCGATGCTCAACAACCTCATGGGCTATGGCGAGCTCTACTGCCAAGCCGACTCCCTCACCCCGGGGCAGGGCGCGCTGATGCGCCATGTGGCTGACAGCGTGCTGCTGCAGCTGCGTCGCACCGATGCGCCCATCACCATCGATCCGTTCGGCCTGCGGCAGTGTGCCAACAGCGGGCCGGTCACGCTCTCCGCATCGCCCGCGCCGGGCGTGTTCAGCGGTCCGCTGGTGAACGGCACCACGCTCACCAACTTCCCTGCGCCGCCCGGCGAATACCTGGTACAGTACACGCCCGCCGCACCGCCTGCAGGTGTGGACACCATCGTGGACCAGTCGCACGGCATCAACTCCGCGTTCCGCATCTTATACGCACCCTACGCCACCGACAGC
>JBIJCH010000300.1:0-3550 GCA_044344815.1 Flavobacteriales bacterium
CCCAAGTGACCGGGAACCGCTTCGAGCTCATCGGCCACCGATCATTGGATAGAAAGCTGCCGGAGGAAAGCACCGGACCGCCTGAAGCAGGCTACTTCTTCCAGTTCCGTAGCTATCGCATCCTCCGTCCCTATGTGCTCTGGGGACCTGAGGTCTGGGAACCTCCTTCCAGCGGTGACAGCGGGATGTGGACCCCGACACGGCTTGAGGTCCGGTGACCGAACTTCACGGCCGCTCCCGTGTTCCACCCTTCAATGCGCACCGTTCTGATCCTCCCGGCCCTGATGCTGGCGCTTTCGGCGTGCGCACAACCGCCCATGACCGACCCCACCCCCACCCGCAAGGCCCCGCTCACCGTGGAGATCTGGAGCGACGTGGCCTGTCCCTTCTGCTACATCGGCAAGCGCGAGTTCGAGCGCGCGCTGGAACGCTTCCCGCACCGCGACAGCGTGCAGGTGGTGTGGAAGAGCTTCGAGCTCGCGCCCGATGCGCCGGCGCGGCTGGGCCAGGACACCTACACCATGCTCGCGCAGAAGTACGGCATGAGCCGCGAGGAGGCCGTGCAACGTGTGTCCGGCGTGGCCGAACGGGGCCGCAGCGTGGGCATCCCCTTCAACTTCGACGCCGTGGTGAACGGCAACACCTTCGATGCGCACCGCCTGATCCAGCTGGCCAAGCAGCACGGCAAGGGCGATGCGGCCGAGGAGCGCCTCTTCAAGGCCTACTTCGAGGAGGGCGCAGCGCTGGCCGACCACGCCACGCTGAAGCAGCTGGCCAACGACATCGGCCTGGACCCGAAGGACGTTGAAGCCCTGCTGGCCGGCACCGCGCTGTCGGATGCCGTGCGGATGGACGAGTACGAGGCCCAGCAGTTCGGCATCCGTGGCGTGCCCTTCTTCGCCATCGACCGGAAGTACGGCATCAGCGGAGCACAGAGCGCGGAGCACTTCCTGGGGGCGTTGGAGCAGGCCTGGAAGGAGCGTCCCGTGCCTGAGGCCGCGAACGCCCCGGCGTGCGAGCCCGGCAAGGCCGACTGCCTGCCGGGGCAGTGACCCTTTCGGCGATCGAAGGTCTTCGCGATCTTCACGGCATGCGCGATTCGGACATCCATGCCCCGGATGAGCAGGGCTTCATCCCGAGCATCCACAACTACTGCGACCGGCGCTGCGAGCGTTGCCGGTTCATGCGCCAATGCAGCGTGGGCGCGCTGGAGGCCGATGATGCGGACGAGGGCGGCGAGGTGGCCAGCGAGCGGCCCGACGACCTTCGCCAGCGGATGATGAAGCTCATGGGCCTCACCCCTGAGGAAATGGACGAGCTGGAAGCCGAGGAGGACGATGAAGAACCGGATGAGCAGGGAACGGATGACGCGAACGAGGACGATGAGCTGGACGAGTTCGCCGGGGGCCTGTTCGCTCCGGAGCTGAAGACTCCTCCCGAGGATGAGGAGATGGCCGAGTACATGCGCGAACAGCGGGAACTGCGCAGCCGGGTGGACGCACATCCCGTGAACCAGCGCGCCATGAAGCACATGGACCTGGTGCATGCCTGGGTCGATGAACGTGCTGATGCCCTGAAGGCGCAGGGCGTGGAGCTCCACCCGCGTCACGGCATGGACATCGCCGTGGGGCTTCGCACCGCCGAGATGCAGGCGCTCAGCGAGGCCGTGCAGCTGATCATCTGGGACCACACCATGCTGCCGCCCAAGGTGAGCCGCTCCCTGCACGGCCTGCTGGAGGACGGCCCTGTGATCACCAACGATGACCTGCAGAGCGACCACAACGGCACGGCGAAGCTTTGCATCGAACTGGCCCATCGCTCGCGTGCGGCCTGGGACGTGGTGTGCGACCACCTGCCCGGGGAGCGGGCGGCGGCCGCGCCCATCATGAAGCTGCTGGACGACCTGCTTGTCGAGCTGCACAACGCCTTCCCGCGGGCCGATGCTTTCGTGCGGCCTGGGTTCGACGCGCCACGGCAGCACCGGTGAAGCAGGGGACCCTCAGCGCACCTTCAACATGTTGCGCACCTGCTGCCGGCCCATGTTCTGCAGGCGGCAGTAGTACACGCCCGTGGCCTGCCCGCCCAGGTCGAGGTCGGCGGTGAAGGTGCCGGAGCCCATCACCTGGTCCACGAGGGTGCGCACCAGCTGGCCGTGCTCGTTGTACACCTGCAGCACCACGCGGCCACCGGTGGTGCTGTACCGCACGGTGGTGCGCTCGGTGAAGGGGTTCGGATACACGTCGAGCACGCTCTGCCCCGCGCCCTGGTTCGCCTCGTGCACGCTGGCATCGATGCAGCCCTGCGGGTCCACCAGCGCGAGCGGCTGGAAGCTGTTGAGCAGCACCTGGTCCACCTCGTTCTGCTCCAGGCAGAACCAGTCCTTGAGCACGCTGGCGTACACGCTGCGGAAATCGTACTGCATGGGCAGGTTGGTGGCGGGCGTGCTGTTGGGGTCGATCACCGGGTTGGTGCCCAGCATGCCGGGGATCACCTTGTCGCCGAAGAGGAACATGGGCTGCGCGCTGCCGTGGTCGGTGCCGCCCGAGCCGTTGCTGAAGATGCGGCGGCCGAACTCGGAGAAGGTCATGCCCAGCACGCGCTCGCTGATACCGAGCAGCTGCACGTCGTCCTGGAAGGCGCGGATGCTATCGCTCACGCCCTTCAGCAGGTCGGCGTGCGCACCGATGGTGGTGTCCTGGCTGTCGGTCTGCTGCGCGTGCGTATCGAAGCCGGTCTCGCTCACCCAGTAGATGCGGGTCTTGAGGCCGCCGCAGATGAGCTGGGCCACGATCTTCAGCGCCTGGGCGAGCTGGGCACCGGGCTGGTTGCCGGTGGGGTACAGCGTGCTGAGGTTGCATCCGGGCTGCGCGGCGTTCTGGATCACGTCGCCGTACAGGTCGGTCTGCCGCTGCACGGTGCGCACGAAGTCGAGCTTGCTGCCGCTGCACGCGCCGGTCACCGGGTCGATGTACACGCTGCCGGTGAGGTTGAGCGGGTCGGTGGTGTTGTTGATGGCGATGCCCATGTTCACCCCCAGGTTCTGCAGGCCCAGGTTCACCGGCCCGCCGATGCGGATGGCGAGCGGGTCGGGCATGTCGGTGTTGGGGAAGCCCACGGGGTAGTTGGGGTACTCGTAGCCCAGGTAGCGCCCCACCCAGCCGCTGTCGAGCACCACGTTGGCGTCGCTGGCGGTCTCGTAGATGTCGGTGGCGCGGAAGTGCGAGAAGTTGGGCGAGGGGTAGCTCACGCCCTGCACGATGCCCAGCTTGCCGTCGCTCCACAGGTCCTGCAGGCCGGTCATCGCCGGGTGCAGGCCGGTGGCGGGCAGCCCGCTCAGGGACAGCACCTGGTTGCTGGGGATGAGCACGTTGCTGCGGAACTGCGACAGCAGCCCGTACTGGTCGAGCGGGATCACGGTGTTGAGCCCGTCGTTGCCGCCGTAGAGCTGGATGATCACCAGCACACGGTCCTCGGCCACGGCGCGGTTCAGCAGGGGGGCGAGCAGCGGGCTGGCGAACCCGCGCACGGCCAGGCCGCCCACGGTGGCGAT
>JBIJCH010000303.1:0-3500 GCA_044344815.1 Flavobacteriales bacterium
ACAGCGGTCAATCGAACTGGACCCAGCAGAGCATCACGCTGGCGGCCTTCGACGGACAGCCCGCATTGCGCTTCGGATTCCGCTTCGTGACCGGCACGTCGCTCTTCGGTGGTTCCGACCCCGGCTTCGGCATCGACGATGTCACCATCGCGGGCATGCCCATGGGCGGCAACAGCATCAACTGCCAACCCACTGGCAACCAGGTCTGCGCAGGAGGCCTCCTTCAGGTGCAGTACAGCATCCAGGGCGCGTTCACCGCAGGGACCGTGTTCACACTGCAGCTGAGCGATGCGCTCGGAAGCTTCGCCATGCCGGTCGACATCGGGTCGGTCACCACCACGAGCGCCGGCTTCATTACCGGGGCCATTCCTCCCGGCACACCGGCCGGGACCGGTTACCGGGTGCGGGTGGTCGGTTCCGCTCCGCCGACCGTTGGTTCACAGTCAGCCTTCGCCATCACGATCACACCGCCCCCCAACGCCGGAGCGAACAGCGTGAGCACCGTGTGCAGCACCAGTGCGCCGTTCAGCCTGTTCAGCCTGCTCGGGGGCTCCCCCGACCCGGGCGGTGTATGGACGGACCCGAACGGTGGGCCATTCAGCGGCACGTTCACCCCGGGAACGTCGAGCCCCGGCTGTTATGTGTACACCGTGGGCACTGGCACCAGTTGTCCGCCTGCAAGCGCGGTGCTATGTGTGCAGGTGGTGAACGCGCCGGACGCGGGTACGAGCTTCAGCGGTACCGTGTGCGATGACGGCAGCGTGATCCCCATGCTGCCCCTTCTCGGTGGCAACCCGCAGCCCGGCGGAAGCTGGAGCGCACCCGGTCAACAGCCGCACGGGCCGAACTTCGTGGTCGGCGTGGACATCCCGGGGTGCTACACGTACACCGTGTCGGGCATTCCACCCTGCCCGAACGCCACCGCACAGGTGTGCATCAACGCCGTGCTGCCCGAAGCCGATGCCGGGGAGGACAGCACCGTGGTGCTGTGCGTGAACGGAGGTCCGGTGGACCTGTTCTTCGAACTGGGCGGCACGCCGGACACCGGGGGCACCTGGATCACGTTCGGTGGCGCACCCTTCAGCGGCATCTTCGATCCGCTGGTGAACACGCCCGGCCCCTACATCTACCAAGTGGACGGTACCGCCCCCTGCGCGGATGATCAGGCGGTCGTAACGGTCGTGGTGGATCCCTGCACCGGCATCGGTGAACGAACGACGGCCGGGGACCTGCGCGTGTTGTCGCACGATGGCGACGGCGGATACCTGGTCCACAGCACGAAGGTGTGGGAGCGGGCGCAGGTGTTCGACATGCTGGGGCGACCTGCCGGCACCGCGCGGTGGAACGGCCATGCCATCGTCGTCGACCTGTCGCTTCTCGCCTCGGGAGGGTATGTGCTGCAGGTGACCGGGGATGGGAAGGGGGCGATGCTTCGGCTGGTACGTCCTTGAGCGGCAGGGTCTGAAGCCCGCGTCCCGCAAGGGATGAAGGCTTGACCGCACGATCGATCGTGGAAAAGTGCGACAGGGCATCATCGCCGATGCCCCATCGCATCGCCCAGCTTTGAGCAAGACCGTTCCTTGATCGGATGAAGAAGAAAGACCGGAAGATCTTCGTACTCGATACCTCAGTGATCCTGTACGACCACTCGGCCATCGAATGCTTCGAGGAGCACGACGTGGCCATCCCCATACAAGTGCTGGAGGAGCTCGACACGTTCAAGAAAGGCAATGACACCATCAACTTCGAGGCCCGCGAGTTCATCCGCCACCTGGATGCGATCGCGGCGCGGGATGTCATCACCGATTGGACGCCGCTGAACGGGCCCACCAAGGGGAAGTTCAAGGTGGTGGCGAAGCATGACCTCAACGGGGTCGATGCCACCAAGGTCTTCCAGGACGGCAAGAACGACCACCAGATCCTGAACGCGGCCCTCACCCTTCAGCGCCAGAACAAGGACCGCAAGGTGGTGCTCGTCACCAAGGACGTGGCCCTGCGGTTGAAGGCCAAGAGCCTCAACATCCTCGCCGAGGACTACCTCACCGGCAAGGTGAAGGACGTGCAGGACAAGCTGTACACCGGCCGCACGGTGCAGGATGACTTCAGCGAGGAGCTCATCGACGAGCTCTTCGAGAAGGGGAACATGCCGGTGGAGGACCTGGGCATCAGGCGGCCCAAGGGCAACCACTTCTACATCCTCAAGCACAAGAAGAAGAGCATCCTGGCCAAATACGATCCGCGCACCGACCAGGTGGACCGGGTGGAGAAGCACAGCGTGTTCGGCATCGGTCCGAAGAACGCCGAGCAGGCGTTGGCGATGAGCGCGCTGCTCGACCCCGAGATCAAGCTGGTGACACTTCAGGGCGCGGCAGGAACGGGCAAGACGCTGCTGGCGCTGGCCTGTGCGCTCGAGCAGCGCCGCCTTTACCGCCAGATCTACGTCACGCGCCCCGTGGTGCCCCTCAGCAACAAGGACATCGGCTACCTGCCCGGCGACATCCAGAGCAAGCTGGACCCCTACATGCAGCCGCTCTGGGACAACCTGAAGCTGATCAAGGGGCAGTTCGAGAAGCACGATAACACGCCCAAGCGCATCGACGAGATGCTCGAGAACGAAAAGATCGCGATCGCCCCGCTGGCCTACATCCGTGGCCGCAGCCTCAGCAACATCTTCTTCATCGTGGACGAGGCCCAGAACCTTACGCCGCTCGAGATCAAGACGGTGATCAGCAGGGCGGGAGAAGGCACCAAGATCGTCTTCACCGGGGACGTGCACCAGATCGACACGCCCTACCTCGATTCGGAGAGCAACGGCCTCAGCTACCTCATCGACAAGGCCAAGGGCGATCCCATCTTCGCGCACATCACGCTGGAGAAGGGTGAGCGCAGCGCGCTGGCCAACCTGGCGAACGACCTGCTTTGAGCGGGGAGTGGACAGTGCACAGTGGACAGTGCTTTCGGGCGCTGACCATCGTGTAAGGGCACTTTCCAATGTTGTGCGTGGACGGATCGTTGATCCACTATCTACTGTTGCGTCTTGTCCGAGCGCAATACTGTCCACTCTCCAGCGCAGGCCGGGCGCGAGGGCACTGTCCACTGTCGCGCACTGGACTTCCTCTGTGAGCGATCCCAACTGCAAGCGCTCAGCTCCCAGGACCTCTCGTGCGCGATGGGGGTCAGAACAGCTCGTTGACCTCGACGAAGTCGAAATCGAGCGTGAAGAAGCTCTGGTAATCCTTGCCGGTCTCGGCCATCTCCTCATCACCGCTCTCGTAGTGCCACTTCACGCACACGCGGCTGCCCCGTTCGGTCACGGCGTTCAGCTTGTCGAAGATGTTGAAGAAGTGCTTGCTCGAGCTGGTGTCGAGGTAGTCCAGCTTCATGTTCACCGTGGTCTCGGGCAGCGGCCTTCGGATGTACTCATCGAGCCAGCGGTACACCCGGCCGTAGAACTCCTCGCTGTTGGCCGGCAGGCTCCGGCCGGTGAACTCGATCACCCC
>JBIJCH010000304.1:0-3495 GCA_044344815.1 Flavobacteriales bacterium
ATCAACGACTTGATCGAGCTGAACAACACATCCAGCCTACCGGCTGACATCAGCGGGTGGTCGATCGGAGACTACGCCAGCAACGCCACCACGCCCACGCACCCGCTGCTCACCTTCCCCAGCGGACCGGTGATCGCCCCCAACGGGGTGCTCGTTGTGGGCATGGGTCCCGGAACGGCGAGCCCGGCCAACAACTACTTCGTGATGGGCGGTACGAGCGGCGATTCCTGGAGCTCGACTTCCGTCATGGGTGTGGTGCTCAAGAACGCCTCGAACACCGTGGTCGACGCGGTGGCCGGCGGCACAGGCTTCGTTTGGAACCCGGCGATCGGCGTGACCGCAGGGGAATGGACGAACAGCACCATCGCCTTCGTGAGCGGTCGTGCCGGCATCATCCGCAGCGCCGCCATCGATAGCAACACCGGTGCGGACTGGGTCAACTCCAACACGCCGACACCGCTGCAGAGCATCGGCACCTTCAACCCCGGCTACACGAACACGAACCAGGGCGTGGTGGCCAGCTACGCCTGGAGCCCGGCCACCTTCCTGAGCAGCACCAGCATCGCGAACCCGGTGGCCACGGCGGTGACCGCCCAGACGGCGTACACCGTGACGGTGGGCAGCGCAGCAGGCTGCACCAATACCGGCAACATCACGGTGAACACCACCGGTGTGATCACGGCGGCCACGATCGGTGGCGACCTCTTCTATTGCACCGGCGGTACCACCACGCTCACGGCACTTCCCACCGACGGCGGAGCGCCCTTCACCTACCTGTGGAGCCCCGGCGGGGAGACCACCGCCAGCATCACCGTGGGCACCGCTGGTGTGTACAGCTGCCAGGTGAACGACGCCTGTGGCGGGCTTGGTGTGAGCACGGGCAACGTGACCGTGGTCGAGCAGCCGGTGCCCACCGCCTCGGCGGGCAGCAACCCCGGTTGCCTTGGCCAGACGCTGAGCCTGACCGGCACCACCGACATCGGCACCACCTTCACGTGGACCGGCCCCAACAGCTTCAGCAGCACCGACCAGAACCCCAGCATCGCCAGCATCACCAACGCGGCGGCAGGCACCTACACCTTCACGGCCTCCACGGCCTTCTGCAGCAGCCTGCCGGCCACGGTGACCGTTTCGGTGAACCCCAGCCCGTCGATCTCCAGCGTGACCGCAACACCCGGTGCGCTCTGCGTGGGTGAGAGCAGCCAGCTGAACGTGACGGCCTCGGCCCCGGGCTACTTCCTTGGCGCCGGCGGTGCCTCCTTCATCGACATCGCCAACACCGGCCTTTCGGTGGGTGTGGTATTGGACGATTCGGAGCACAACATCACCTTCCCGGCCTTCCTGTTCAACGGCGTGAGCTACACCAATGCCCGTGTGGGCATGAACGGGGTGCTGGTGTTCGGCGCGAGCACCGGTGAAGTATCGCTCTCCAACGCCACGCTGCCAAGCACGGCCAATAGCGCCGGCAACGTGTTCCTGGCCCCTTGGTGGGACGATCTCGACATCCAAGGCGGAGCATCCATCGTCACCGAAACGGTGGGCAACCGTCACATCATCCAGTGGAACAACGTGGCGCATAACAACGTCACGGCCGGCACGAACAACATCACCTTCCAGATACAACTGGACCTGGTGACGGGCTACGTCTACTTCGTGTATGCGGATGTGCTGTGGGGCGACCCGGTCTACGATGCGGCGATCAACGCCACGGTGGGTATCCAATGGGCGCCCAGTGCGGGCAACTTCATCCAGTACAGCTTCAATACGGCCAGCCTAACGGCGGGCCAGGTGATCGCCTTCGGCCCGAACACGCCCAGCTACCTCTGGAGCCCCGTCACCTTCCTCAGCGACGCCACGCTGGCCAACCCGCTTGCCAGCAACATGACCGCCAGCACCACCTACACGGTGACGGCCAGCGCTCCGAGCGGATGTGCTGCCGTGGGCACGGTGAGCGTGACCGTTGCCAACCCCGATGACGGCGACCCGTGCACGGTTGACGTGTGCGTGGGCGGTGTGGTGACCAACACCTTCGTGGACACCGACGGCGACCTCACCTGCGACGCCCTCGACGGCTGCCCCAACGACCCGAACAAGATCGCGCCGGGCGTGTGCGGCTGCGGCACGCCTGATGTGGACACCGACGGTGACCTCACCCTGGACTGCAACGACGGCTGCCCGACGGACCCCCTGAAGACGGCCCCCGGCCAGTGCGGCTGCGGTGTGCCTGATACCGACAGCGACAACGACGCCACGGCCGACTGCAACGACGGCTGCCCGCTCGACCCGCTGAAGACCAGCCCCGGCCTGTGCGGCTGCGGCGTGCCCGAGGGCACCTGCAACGACTGCCTCGGTGTGCCCGCCGGTCCGGCCCAGCCCGGCACCGCCTGCGACGACCTCGACGCCTGCACCATCAACGACGTGTGGAGCGTGGCCTGCGTGTGCGCCGGCACCTTCCAGGATACCGATGGTGACAGCGTGTGCGATGCCAACGACCAGTGTCCCGGCGCCGACGACCTGCTCGATACCGACAGCGACGGCCTGGTGGACTGCCTGGACAACTGCCCCTTGGTGGCCGGACAGATCGGCACCACCTGCGACGATGGCGACCCCAACACCACCGGCGATGTGATCGATGCCAACTGCGTATGCGCCGGCACCGTGCCGCCCTGCCCGGACAACCTCACCGTGCTCACCCTGACCACCGACAACAACCCCGCCCAGACCTCCTGGGAGGTGGTGACCTCGGTCGGCAACACGGTGGTATGCTCCGGCGTGGGCCTGGCCAGCAACAGCACCTTCGCCTACAACTGCTGTCTGCCCAGCGGCTGCTACAAGCTGCGCGTGCTCGACAGCTTCGGTGATGGCCTCACCAGCGGATCCACAGGTGGCTACGTGCTGCGTGATGCCAACAACGCGCGCATCATCGACAACGCCGGTGACGGTGTGTTCACCTTCACCAGCCAGGCCGCTGACGAGTTCTGCGTGCCCATCGGCACCGACCGCCTCACCACCGGCACCTGCGACCAGGAGAACGTGACCCCCAGCTACGTGATCCAAGCCCAGGAGAACCTGAACGTGAGCGCCCAGTTGAACATCAGCAACAGCACCACCGGCTACCAGTTCTGGATCTTCAACCCCGATGGCGGTTACAGCCGTCGTGTGCTCCAGACCCTGGCCAGCCCCGGCACGAGCTTCCCCACCGGCACGGCCGCGGCCCAGCGCCCGCTGTACCTGCGCCTGAACTCGCTGAGCACCAACCCGGTGCCGCCCTACGTGCTGCTGAACGTGCGCGTGCGCACACAGATCGCCGGCGTGCTCGGTCAGTTCGGCCCGGCCTGCCGCCTGAAGGTGAACCCGCCCTGCGCCACCACCCTGCTCACCACCGTGGGTGTGCCGGTGAACCCTGCCGCCTCCTGCGGTGCCACGGGCGTGGTGATCAACGGCGGCCAGTTGTACGCCGATGAGGTGAGCGGTGCCAACCGGTACCAGTTCGAG
>JBIJCH010000307.1:0-3476 GCA_044344815.1 Flavobacteriales bacterium
GCTGCTGTCCATCGCCCTTGTGATGCTGCTTGCCGCGTGCCGCCGTGAACCGGTGGCCCCGGTGGATGCCACCGGCAGCCCGGCCGTGCTCGTGAAGAAGGACGTCCAGGAGCAGGTCCCGCAGGGCGCGCCCCTCTCGCAGCAGGAGCTCGACCGCACTGTGATCGATGTGCTGGAGGCACGCAACGACTTCCGGTGGGAATGGATGGACCTGCGCACGCTGTGGAGCGCAACCCTGTACAACGACCACAGCGTGTCCATCGGCTACCGGCCGGCCGGCGCGGACGACCTCGAACGGTCCATCCATGCGGTCGACATCACCGATCCCGCCTGGCGCGCCGTGCACGATGCGCTCATCCAGCTGGTGCTCGACGGCCTGAACCGGACCTCACGCACGCCGGTCACCCTGCGTGACATCCTCGTGGAGGACGACCCGGTGCTGCCCGTGATCACCCTGCGCATCACCGACCGGGAGGTGCTCACCCGGCTGTACAACCTGCGGAACGTGCGCTACCTGGAACCGCTGGACTACTGGCCGGCCGTGGCCCAGGAGGAGCGCAGCACCAGCGGCTGCAGCCCCAGCACCTATCCGCTCAACGCGGCGGATCTCACCACCGTGAGCCCGAACGCCAGGCTCCCCTGGAACTTCAACAACCACACCATCCCTTCCGCATGGAACAGCGCACAGGGCCAGGGCATCACCGTGGGCGTGATCGACGCCGGGCTGAGCTCGTCCCAGTCCTATATCGGCAGCGCATTCAACGATGGCGAGAGCAACGTGGGCCGCACCTTCACCGCCTCGGCCACCCTGGGCACCTCGGCCTACAACAGCTGCTCACACGGCACCAGCATGGCCGGCCAGGCCGTGGGGCCGCGCAACGCGGGAGGTGCCAGCACGGGTGTCGCGTACAAGAGCAATCTGCGCTTCATCCGCGCCAGTGAGGACGTGGTGCTGGACAAGAGCAGCGAGCGCACGGCGGTGAAGAACGCGCTCATCGCCATGGGCAATGACCCTGCCGTGCGCGTGGTCAGCATCAGCCTGGGCACCCCGTTCAGCTACAGCGTGCTCAGCGACGGCGTGAACTACGCCACCGGCCAGGGCAAGCTGGTGATGGCCGCCGGAGGGACCAGTTTCAGCTGGACGAGCTGGTGGGGCGTGACCTACCCTGCCGCGTACAGCAACTGCGTGGCCGTTACGGGCGTGAAGGAGAACGGCAGCAAGTGCACCAGCTGCCATGATGGATCGCAGATCGACCTCACCATCTGCATGGAGCGCAGCAGCAACAGCAGCCGCAACTCCCTCTCGCTGTCACCCAGCGGCACCACGCCCAGCTACATCGGCGGCAGCAGCAGCGCCACGGCCACGGCGGCCGGCATCGCGGCGCTGGTGTGGAGCGCGAAACCCACGGCCACGCGCGCCCAGGTGCTCAGCTGCCTCACCAGCACCGCGCAGTTCGCGGGCGCACCAAGCGGCACCAAGGGCTTCGGCAACATCAACGCCCAGGCGGCGGTGAACTGCGCGCTCGCCCTGTAGGACCCACGCATCCGGCATACCAGAACAAGAAGCCCGACGCTGCAACGCGTCGGGCTTCTTGTTCCGCGCAACATCCCGCTGGGCTCCAAAGCCCCAAGTCGTTCGAGCCGCGTCAGCGTACCTCCGCCCCAGGAGCGATCATCTCATTCGGCTGCACGAACACCAGCTTGCCGCCCGCATCCTCCGCCATCAGCACCATGCCCTGGCTCTCCACCCCGCGCATCTTCCGCGGCTCCAGGTTGGCCACCAGCACCACCTGCTGGCCGGGCAACTGCTCCGGTGCGTAGTGCATGGCGATGCCGCTGACCACGGTGCGCGGCTGCGCCTCCCCGATATCGATGCTCAGCTTCAACAACTTGTCTGCCTTGGGCACACGCTCGGCTGCCACGATGGTGCCCACGCGCAGGTCCAGCTTCGCGAAATCGTCGAAGGTGATGGTCGCCTTCGCGCTCACCACACCAGCTCCGCCAGCTTCGGCGGACCGCTGTTCGGGCTTCGCGACCGGCGCAGCCTGCTTCCCCTGCGCCTGCTCCTGCCCCTGCTCCTGGGGCACGTTCGCGAGCAGCCGATCGACCTCCGGCTGGATCTCCGTGTCGGTAATGGGCTTGAAGAGGTGCTCGGGCTTGCCGAGCTCCTGGCCTTGGCCGATGAGGTCACTGCGGAAGGCCTCGCTCCACGGCAGCACACCGATGCCCAGCATGCGGCGCAGCTTGGCGGTGGTGTGCGGCAGGAAGGGCTCCAGCACGATGCTGAGCACCGCCGCCACGTTCAGGCTGTTCGCGAGGATGGTACGTGTGCGCCCGGGGTCGGTCTTCTCCAGCTTCCACGGCTCGCTGTCGCTGAGGTACTTGTTGCCGGCGCGGGCCACGTTCATGGCGCTGCTCAGCGAATCGCGGAGCCGGAAGCCGTCGATGTGGCGGGCGACCTCTTCCACGCTGCCATGGACCGCGCTCCAGAGAGCGATGTCCTGATCGAGCTGCTCACCGGCAGCGGGTGCCTTGCCATCGTAGTACTTGTGACACAGCACGAACACGCGCTGTACGAAGTTGCCGACGATGGAGACGAGCTCGTTGTTGTTCTTGTCCTGGAAGTCCTTCCAGGTGAACTCGCTGTCCTTCTGCTCGGGGATGATGGTGGCCAGGCAGTAGCGCAGTTCGTCCTGTCGCCCGGGCCAGCGCTCCAGGTACTCGTGCAGCCAAACGGCCCAGTTGCGGCTGGTGCTGATCTTCCTTCCCTCCAGGTTGAGGAACTCGTTGGCCGGCACGTTCTGTGGCAGCACGTAGCCGCCGTGGAGCTTCAGCAGGATGGGGAAGATGATGGCGTGGAAGACGATGTTGTCCTTGCCGATGAAGTGGATGAGGCGTGTCCCGGCCTCCGAGCCGGGATCAGCCTTCCACCATTTTTCCCAGTCCTGGCCATGTTCCGAGGCCCATCGCTTGGTGGCGCTGATGTAGCCGATGGGCGCGTCGAGCCACACGTAGAGCACCTTGCCATCGGCGCCGGGCAGCGGCACCGGAATCCCCCAGTCCAGATCGCGCGTCATGGCACGCGGACGCAGGCCGTCCTTCAGCCAGCTGTTGCACTGGCCCAGCACGCTGGCCTTCCACTCCCTGGGGTCGTGGTGCTGCGCGCCATCGAGCACACCGGTGTTGATCCAGGTGTCGACCCATTGCTGGGCCTCGTCCATCTTGAGGTACCAGTGCTGCGTGGGCTTCAGCACGGGCTTGGCGCCGCTGAGGGTGCTGCGCGGATCGATCAGGTCCTTGGGGCTTAGGGCGCTGCCGCACTTCTCGCACTGGTCGCCGTAGGCATCGGGGTTGCCGCAGCTGGGGCAGGTGCCCATGATGTAGCGGTCGGCCAGGAACTGCTTCGCCTCCTCGTCGTAGTACTGCTGCTCCTCCTGCACGCTGAAGGCGCCGTTCTCCAATAGTTTCAGGAAAAA
>JBIJCH010000308.1:0-3462 GCA_044344815.1 Flavobacteriales bacterium
ACCGTGGTGGCGGGACTGGTGTTGGCCACCACGCTCACGGTCTTCTCCTGGAGCCCGCTGCGCCCTTCGCTGTTGAAGGAGACGGTGATCTCGCCGCCCTCGCCGGGCCGCAGCGGCTTCTTCGGCCAGTCCTTGCCCACCGTGCAGCCGCAGCTGCCGCGCACATCGGTGATCAGCAGGTCGCTGCCGCCGGTGTTGGTGAAGCGGAATCTCCTTTCCACCACCGTGCCCTGGGGGATGAGCCCCATGCTGAGCGCGGTGCTGTCGAAGGTCATGGCCGGAAGGTCGTCGGGGTCGATGGCATCGTAGCCGCTGGCCGGCACCCGGATGTCGTTGGGCGTGGGCGCGTCGCCCGGCCGCTCCGAATAGTCGGTGAGCTGGCAGGCGGCCAGCACGGTGGTGGTGAGCAGGAGCGGCAGCAGGTGCTTCATGGCTCAGTTCTCCAACAGGCCTCGGCCCGCCTTGCGGATGGCGCCGCTCTCCTTCATCTCGGCGAAGAGCTTGTCGAGGATGCCGTTCACGAAGTTCTTGCTCTTGGGCGTGCTGTAGGCCTTGGCGATCTCGATGTACTCGTTGAGGGTCACCTTCACCGGGATGTCGGTGAACTCCCGGGCCTCGGTGAGGGCCATCTTCATCAGGATCATGTCCGTGACGGCGATGCGGTCGCTCTCCCAGTTGCTGGCCTTGGCCGCGATCACCTCCTCGTGCTCGGTGCCCAGCTCGATGCTGCGGCGGTAGAGGGTGCGCACGAAGGCGTTCTCCTCGGCGGGGTCGCGGCTCAGGTCGCTCAGGGCCAGATCGCCGGTGTCGGGTCGCACGTCCTCGATGGTGCGCTTCACCAGCGTGCAGGCCAGGTCAAGGTCCTCCAGCCAGTAGATGCTCTTCGCCTCGTAATGGTCGTGCAACTGCTCGTTCTGCGCGATGTGGTCGAGGAAGAGCCCCAGCACCACCTGCTGGTCCTGCTTGAGGGTGGTGGCCGGCAGGGCCATGTAGGTCTTGTAGGTCTCGCTGGCCTCGAACTCGCGGTACAGCTTGATCAGCAGGTCGTGGTGACCCACCCAGCTGATGCGGCGCTTGTCGGCCTCGGCCTGAAGCTTGGGGCTTTCCGCCAGGCACACCAGCACCGGGTTGTCCACGAAGCGCCGGCTGGGGTTCAGGTCCTCCGGCGTGGGCAGGTGCTTCTTCCTGCGGTCCTCGATGCGCAGTTCGGCCAGTCGTCGCATTTCACCAAAGAGCATCAGCAGCGCCACGTAAAGGTCGTAGGTGCGTTCGATGCTGAGGAAGAGCTCCTTCTCGATCTTCGCCGCACTGGCGTCGTCGCTCTGCCAGAAGGCATAGAGCGACTGGTAGACCTTGATGCGGAGGTAGCGGCGGTTGAGCATGCGATGGGAGCGGCTGGCAGCGGGAGGGTTCAGAAGCGCAGGCCGGCCTGCTTGATGCTGTTCACCCGGCGTTCGGCGGCCTGGTTGGCGGCCAGGTAGGTGGGGATGTTCTCCCCGGCGCTGCGCTTGAAGATGGCCAGCGCGGTGTTGTAAATGTCCTCGGTCTGGTTGAGGGCCGCCTTGCGGTTGTAGCCCTTGCGCTCCCAGGCGCAGTTGATGATGCCGCCCGCGTTGATCAGGAAGTCGGGGGCGTAGAGTATGCCGCGCTTCATCACGTCGGGGCCGTGCACCACCTCATTGGCGAGCTGGTTGTTGGCCGCGCCGGCGATCACACTGCACTTGAGCTTCGGCAGGGTCTCGTCGTTCACCGTGGCACCGAGCGCACAGGGCGAGTACACGTCCATGTCGAGGTCGTAGATCTCGGTGGGCTTCACCAGGGTGATCTCCGGCAGTTCGGCCTTGATGGCGGCCAGCTTCTCGTCGTGGATGTCGGTGAGGAAGACCTTGGCGCCGTCCTTCACCAGGTGCCCGGCGAGGTGGCGGCCCACGTTGCCCGCGCCCTGGATGGCCACCTTCCGGCCGCTGAGGCTGTCGGTGCCGTAGGCGGTCTTCGCCGCGGCCTTCATGCCGCAGAACACGCCGTACGCGGTGACCGGGCTGGGGTCGCCGCTGCCGCCCATCTCCTCGGGCAGGCCGGCCACGTACTTCGTCTCCTTCAGGATGTTCACCATCTCGGCGGTGCTCATGCCCACGTCCTCGGCGGTGATGTAGCGGCCGTTGAGGCTGTCCACGAAGCGGCCGAAGCGGCGGAACATGGCCTCGGTCTTCTGCGTGCGGGCATCGCCGATGATCACGGCCTTGCCGCCGCCCAGGTCAAGGCCGGCGAGCGCGCTCTTGTAGGTCATGCCTCGGCTAAGGCGCAGCACGTCGTGCAGGGCCTCGGCCTCGGTGGCGTAGGGCCACATGCGCGTGCCGCCGAGCGCGGGCCCGAGCGTGGTGTCGTGGATGGCGATGATGGCCTTGAGGCCGGTGACCTTGTCGTAACAGAAGAGCACCTCCTCGTGCTCGTGCTCTTCCATGCGGCCCAGCACGAGCGTGCCCTCGGCGGCTTTGGTGGCGGTGACTGACATCGGAACGGTCGTGTTGGGAGCGGTGGAGCGTTGGTCTTGGCCGCGTGGAACGTTCCGAACAGGCATCCGGTCAAAGAAGGTCTCCGTCGGTGGTGCGCCTACCTTTGCGGCGTTCCCGCGCGGCCCGTTCCAAAGGGCGGGCGCAAAACTAGCACGATCCACAGGTCCTCCGATGCGCGCGCTGCTGGCGCTCAACCCCTATTTCGACCGCTACCGCTGGCACCTGCTCCTCGGGGTGCTGTTCGTTGTGCTCAGCAGCCTGTTCAGCGTGGTGGCCCCCCAGGTGGTGCGCGGTGCCTTCGACCTCATCGCGGCCGGGGTGGCCCAGCGCGACCTGCCCCTGGGCGAGCGCCGGCTCGTGGTGCCCGGGCAGCTCGACACCTGGCTGGGCTGGACCGGCCTCGATCTGCAGGCATGGGCCGCCGGCCCGTTGGACAACGACGCCCTCGCCGGCAAGGTGATGGCCTTCGCCGCGCTCTATGCCGGCATCTTCATCGCCTTCACCCTGCTGCAGGGCTTCTTCATGTTCCTCATGCGGCAGACCATCATCGTGATGAGCCGCCTGGTGGAGTACGACCTGAAGAACGACGTGTTCGCGCATTACGAACGGCTCGACCGGGCCTTCTACAAGCGCAACAGCACCGGCGACCTCATGAACCGCATCAGCGAGGACGTGGGCAAGGTGCGCATGTACGTGGGCCCTGCGGTGATGTACATCCTGCAGATGATCGTCACCACGGTGATGACCGTGTGGGTGATGGTGCACGTGAACGGCGAGCTCACCCTGTACAGCCTGCTGCCCCTCCCCCTGCTCTCGGTGGTGATCTACTACGTGAGCGACATCATCAACAAGCGCAGCCTCGCCGTGCAGCAGCAGCAGAGCCGGTTGAGCACCCTGGCGCAGGAGAGCTTCAGCGGGGTGCGCGTGCTGAAGGCCTACGCCAAGGAAG
>JBIJCH010000166.1:0-5461 GCA_044344815.1 Flavobacteriales bacterium
CCATATGGCCCGCCTGCTGGGCTTCTCGCCGTTCACGCAGGCCAACTTCGTGCACCACGGGCTCCTCACCGATGCGCACGGCCATAAGCTCAGTAAGTCCCAAGGTGCCGGGTCCCTGCAGGCCATGCGGGCGGAGGGCACCTCACCCTCGGTGGTCCATGCCCTGGCCGACCGCCTGCTGGATGACCTGCTGCGCGCTGCTGACCGCCGCATCGGCGGAGGCCACAGGCCGTTCACCCTTCCATGCCGACCGCCTGCACCCCTTGGGCGGTGCGCACCACGAATCCTTTGCGGGCCAGCGCTTCGATGTCGCGCTGCAACGTCTTCGGATGGAGCGGTGCGTACAGATGTGCCAATGCGGTACTAAGCGTGGGCACATGGCCGGGAGGGACCGGTCCAGGCGCGGCGAGCAGGTCCATCAGGAGCTGGCGTTGCCGCGCGTCATGGCGGGTGGCCGTGGGATCGAAAGCCGCGTCCAGATGGGCGGTCCATGCGGCGGTGCGTTGCACCGCCACGATCCGCTGCCAATGGCGGTCGAGCTCATCGGTGTACGCGCGCACCCAATGGCCCAGGAAAGGCAGAGGGTCGTTGGTGCGCGCGCACTGCGCGGCCAGCCGGGCGTAGACCGGCCGGATCCGGTCGAGGCCGATCACGGGTAGGAGGGCCGCCCGGGAGGGAACTCCGCCGGCCAGCAGGAGCTGGTGCTCCACCAGGCGGGCGGTGCGCCCGTTGCCTTCGGCGAACGGGGCGGCCCATACCAGATAGAGGTGTGCCATCGCCGCACGCACCAGGGCCATCGGGTGGCGTTCCTCCTCGGCCTCTGGATCGAACAGGGGAGCGGTCAGCCAGTCGCACAGCCGTTCCACCACCAGCTCAAGGTCCTCGGGCGGCACCCCCGGCAGCTGGGTCGAAGCAGCCCCCGACAGCCGCCATTCACCCGGGCGCACGTCCTCGTCCCAAGGCAGGCCCTTTAGCACCTGCGCGTTGAACATCTGGATGGTCCAGGGGGTCAGCGTGCGGTCCCCCGATCGGATGCGGTCCTCGGTCCATTTGGTGGCCTTCACGAGGTTCTCCAACTCCACCTTCAGGTAGCGCTGGGCCTGGGGCGGGTCGAACCGGCCTTCGAGGAGGTGGAGGGCTTCGTCGCGTCCAAGGGTGTTGCCATCAAGGGCGGCGCTGGCCAGCACCCCATCGGCCAGGGTCCGGCGCTCGAACTCCCGTGCTTCACCCGGCGGTATCGGTGCCGCACCAAGCCGTTCGCCCAAAGCGGTGGCCCGCCCCAGCAGCAACCAGACGGATGCCGGCACCTTGCGCAGGTCGAGCCGGAAGGAGATCCATGGATGGGTCTGTTCATAGGTCCGCATGCATGTCCAAGGGTTGTGTCCAGTGCAAAGGATTGTTCATCAGTTGCTTGCGATGGATACGGAAGCCGAGACGTTCCCAACAATGTCCGGCTCATTGTCCACGGTGGAAGGGCGGTGCAAAGGGTGGCCGGAAGGGGCTTTCGGCAGCCGCGTGACAGGCCTTCGGAAGGGGATCGCGCAGGGCATGGGACCGCCGTTGCCGGAGGTGGTGTTCAGGTCGCGGAGGGTTTCAGGAGCAGCGCTCCGGGCCGGGGCCTGACGGTGGCTTGCGCATGGCACCGCACATGGTGGCGAGGCCATGCAGGACCTTCACCCGGGGGTCACACGAGCGGGGGCAACGGTCGGTCGGTGGAAGCGTTGGAGGGCGACCGGTTCACCGCATTTGCGCGGTGGAGTCGAGCTGGTGAAGGGATCGCCGGGCCAGGGTGTCGGAAGGGTCCCGGTGCAGGCGGATGAGCAGGTCAGCGCGCACCGGGTCGTTCCGGTGGATGACCTTCACCCAGGCATCCACGGGGGTGAGGTAGAGCAGCAGGGCAGGGATGCCGATCAGCAGGAGGCGCCGGCGGAGACCTTGGAAATAATGCTCGATGCCGGGGTTGCGCGAGTGCAGGGTGAGGATGGCGGCCATCACGGCCACGGCGCCCAGCAGGCCCATGGCGAGGTAGAGGTCGGCCATCCGGCGCGGCCACAACTGCACCTTGAAGAGCATACCGATGCTGAGCGCGCTGAGCACCAGGCCGGTGAGCACGCTCAAGGGGACAAGCTGGTCCTTGCGGGTGGGGCGGCCCAGCAGGGCCCACCCCAGCGGGAAGTACAGCACGGCCGCGGTGCTGACGCCGATCACCGTGAGCAGGCTGCCCATGGGCCAGTGCAGGATCCGGAACAGGATGCCCAGGATGGCCATGCCCCAGGCCACGCGCTCAGCCAGCTTCATGCTCGCCAAGGTAGTGAGCCGCTGCGCACGTCAGCCCCTGGCCAGTCGGATCACGCCGACGGCGTCCAGCATCCTGATGATGGGCCAGGTGGGGTCGAACTCCCACCATTTCGCGGCGAAGTTGGCCCGGCCGCTGTGTGCGTGGTGGTTGTTGTGCAGGCCTTCGCCCATCACCACCAGTTCAATGGGCCAGAGGTTGCGGCTCGTATCCTTCACGTTGAAGTTCCGGTAGCCGTACTTGTGGGCGTACCAGTTGATGATGGCCCCGTGCAGCGGACCCATCACATAGTGGACGGGCAGCAGCAGGTATTGCCACCAATGGGTGGCGAACACCACGTAAAAGGCCGTATAGAAGGCGACCCAGAGCAGGCGGCTGGTCGCGCTGCTGCCCCACAGGTCCATGGCCCGCCAATCGGGCAGGTCCTTGGTGAACCGGGGGTCGAGCTGAGCCTTGCGGTCCACGATGTCGGAGTAGAGGAGCTTGGTGCGCCACATCATCTGCCACACGGAGGGGTCGAACCGAGGGGAGTGGGGGTCCTGCTCGGTATCGGCGTAGGCGTGGTGCATGCGGTGCATCAGCCCGTAGCCATAGGCGCTGAGGTAGCTGCTGCCCTGGCTGAGGTAGGTGAGCAGGTAGAAGAACCGCTCCCAGGCCGGGCTCATGGTGAAGAGCTTGTGGGCCGCGTACCGGTGCAGGAAGAAGGTCTGCACGAAGAGGCTGAGGTACCAGTGCGCCAGGAAAAAGATCAGAATGGTCATCGCGCCACGAAGGTACCGTCGGCGGCCTGCGCCGGGGTGCGCTCAGCTGCCGAACATCTCCTTTACGCGCTCGAAAAAGCCCCTGTCCTTGTTGGATGGCTTGGGCTGGAACCCGGGGCTCTGGCGCAGCTTCTCCAGGGCGGCCTTCTCCTCCTTGTTCAGGTCGGTGGGGGTCCATACGGCCACATGCACGAACAGGTCGCCAAGGCCGTGGTGGTTCACGCTGGGCAGCCCCTTGCCCTTCAGGCGCAATGTGTGGTTGCTCTGGGTGCCGGGTTCGATCTTCACGCGGGCCTTGCCGTTCACCAGGGGCACCTCGATGGTGGTGCCGAGGGCGGCGTCCACCATGCTCACGAAGGCCTCGTAGTGCAGGTGCTGGCCATCGCGCTTCAGTTCGGCGTGTTCCTCCTCCTCGATCACCACCAGCAGGTCGCCGGGCACGCCGCCCGCAGGTGCATCGTTGCCGAGGCCGCTGAGGTTGAGCTGCATGCCCTCCTCCACGCCGGCGGGTATCTTCACGTTCACCACCTGCTCCTCGCGGGTGAGGCCGTGCTCATCGCTGCCGGCGCCGCGCTTGCTCACGGTCTGGCCCATGCCGCCGCAGGCGGGGCAGGTGGTCACCGTTTGCATGGCGCCCAGGAAGGTGCTCTGCACGCGGGTCACCTGGCCCTGGCCCTTGCAGGTGGGGCAGGTGCCGTATTCGGTGCCCTTGGCGCGCACGAGCTTCTGGAGCTTCAGCTGCTTCTCCACGCCGGTGGCGATCTCCTCCAGGGTGAGCCGCAGGCGCACGCGCAGGTTGCTGCCCTTCACCACGCGCCGGCCTCCGCGCCCCCCGCCGAAACCGCCGAAGGCACCGCCTCCGAAGGCCTCACCGAAAATGTCGCCGAACTGGGAGAAGATGTCCTCCATGTTCATGCCGCCGCCCTGGAAGCCGCCACCACCGCCCATGCCCGGGCCGGCATGACCGAAGCGGTCGTACCGGGCCTTCTTCTCGGGGTCGCTCAGGATCTCGTAGGCCGAAGCGGCCTCCTTGAACTTCTCCTCGGCCGCCTTGTCGCCCGGGTTCTTGTCCGGGTGGTACTTGATGGCGAGCTTCCGGTAGGCCTTCTTGATCTCGTCCGCGCTGGCGTTGCGGTCGACACCCAGCACACTGTAGGGATCCTGCTTGCTCATGGGCGTAAGGTCATTCGCCCACCACCACCTTGGCGTAGCGGATCACCTTGTCGTGCAGGGTGTAGCCGTTCTCCACCACGTCCAGCACCTTGCCCTGCAGGGCGGGTTCCGGGGCGGGGGCCTTGGTGATGGCCTCGTGGCGGTCCACGTCGAACGGCTGTCCCTTCAGGTCGCCCATGGGTTTCACGCCCTGGGAGCCGAGGATGTGGAGCAGCTTGCTGTGGATCAGGTGGAAGCCCTCCTTCACGGTGGCGAGGTCCTCCGTGCGGCCGTTGTTCGCGATGGCGCGCTCCATGTCGTCCACCACGGGCAGCACGTTGCGCAGCACGTTCTCGCCGGCGAACTGGATGAGGTCGACACGTTCCTTGGCGTTGCGCTTGCGGAAGTTGTCGAACTCGGCGTTGAGGCGCAGCCACTTGTCCTTCAGGTCTGCGGCCTCGGCACGGGCGGCATCCAGTTCGGCCTGCAGGGTGGAAACGTCCTCCCGGCCATCGGCCTCGGCATCGCGCATCACATGCTCGGCGGCGGCCTCGGAGGCCACCGTCAGCGGGTCCTTCATGGCCTCATCGGCCCCATCATGTGGCAGTTGGTGCCTGGTCGTATTGGCAGCGGACGCCTGTTCGTGGCCGGTCTTTGTGGTCTCCGACATGGGTTTTCTTGCTTTTCCGAAGATGCTGCGCATGGGTCAAGGACAATGCCGGGGGCGAAGGTGGGGACAATTTGACAGGGCCGGACGACCCGTTCCAAAGCGAAAGGGCCTGCACAAGCAGGCCCTTTCCCATGGCGGCACTACGGTCAGTGCTGGACCATGAAGCGCAGGAGGCTCTGCTGGTCGCCTTCGGTGATGCGCAGGAGGTAGATGCCTGCGGGCACCGCCTGCACGTCCACGCCGAACAGGTTGGGCCCGGCGGACACGGTCTGCTGGCGTTGCATGATCATGCGACCGGCAGGGTCGATCACCTCCACGTTCACGACACCTTCCGCAGCGGCGAGGTACTCGGCCGTGACCTTGTCCGTTGAGGGGTTCGGGAACAGGTTCATCAGGCCTCCGGTGACGGGCTCCAGCACCGCCTCATCAGCCACCATGCCCTCCCGGAAGTTCGAAGCGCTAAGGCTGACCAGCAGGTTATAGCAGGCCGTGCTGTTGAAGGCCCCGTTGTAGCCGTACACTTGAACGAAGTAGGTGGCGACGGTGGAGGTGTTGTTGATGATGGTCTCGTTGACGGTTCCG
>JBIJCH010000196.1:0-5033 GCA_044344815.1 Flavobacteriales bacterium
TCATGATGGAAGGGAGGGACATGGGGCAAAAGTAGGAAGGTGCACCGCCCATAGCGATCATCGTGCCGGATCGCTGCGGGCGGGGCGGGTCAGGCGCCTTTGGTGGCCTTCGCCTTCTTCGCGGGCTTGGTCCTCTTGCCGCCGGGCATGGTCTTCCCGGCGTTGCGGGCCTTCTCCATCTCCACGATGCGGGCGGGGTCCTTCTCCACCAGGCCTTCCAGCAGCTGCTCGAGTGCGGCTCCGTGCACGTCGGTGGCGATCACCTTGCCTTCCGCGTCGATCACGGCGTTGGTGGGGATGAAGGCCACCTGGTAGGTGGTGGCGGCGGTGTTGTTGCCATCGTCCACGGCGCCCACATGCCATTTCCAGGCGAGGCTGTCGGTGGCGATGGCCTGCTTCCACTGGGCGGCACCGCCCACGCGGTCCAGGCTCACGCTGAACACCTCGAAGCCGTTGCCCTTGGTGAAGTAGCCGTCCTTGTACTTCTTCCAGGCCTGCACCACATGGGGGTTCTCCATGCGGCAGGGGCGGCACCAGCTGGCCCAGAAGTCGACGAGCACCACCTTGCCGCGCAGCTGGCTGAGCTTGAGGGTGTCGCCGGCGGGGCTCTTCATGGCGATCTCGGGGGCCACCTGCCCCACGGTCACCCCGCCGATGCGTTGCTGGGCGCGCAACGTGAAGGGGAACAGCAGGAGCGTGGCGAGCCCGAGGCGCAGGAGGTTCTTCATGCCACGAAAATAGGGCGGGAGCGCAAGGCGCACCGGCCACGCTTGGCCGACCCTGTGGATCCTGCCGGTCAGTCCACCAGCGTGATCCGCGCCCCGATGGCGTTCAGGCGGCCCTCGATGTCCTGGTAGCCGCGGCGGATCTGCTCGATGTTGTCGATGGTGCTCACGCCCTCGGCGCTCAGCGCGGCGATGAGCAGGGACACACCGGCGCGGATGTCAGGGCTGGTCATGCGGATGCCGCGCAGGGGGATGGCGAAGTCGTGGCCGATGACCAGCGCGCGGTGCGGGTCGCAAAGCGTGATCTGGGCGCCCATCTCGATCAGCTTGTCCACGAAGAACAGGCGGCTCTCGAACATCTTCTGGTGGATGAGCACGCTGCCCTTGGCCTGGATGGCGGTGACGAGCACGATGCTGAGCAGGTCGGGCGTGAAGCCGGGCCAGGGCGCGTCGGCCACGATCATCTGGCTGCCGTCGATGAAGCGGGTGACGGTGTAATGCTCCTGCGCGGGCACGTGGATGTCGTCGCCGTTGCGCACCACGGCGATGCCGAGCCGGCGGAACACGTCGGGGATCATGCCCAGGTGGTCATACCCGGTGTCCTTGATGGTGATCTCGCTGCGCGTCATGGCGGCGAGCCCGATGAAGGAGCCGATCTCGATCATGTCGGGCAGCATGCGGTGCTCGGTGCCGCCAAGCTCCTTCACCCCGTCGATATGCAGCAGGTTGCTGCCGATGCCGCTGATCCTGGCGCCCATGCGCACCAGCATGTTGCACAGCTGCTGCAGGTAGGGCTCGCAGGCGGCGTTGAAGATGGTGGTGCGCCCCTCGGCGAGCACGGCGGCCATCACGATGTTGGCGGTACCCGTCACGCTGGCCTCGTCGAGCAGCATGTAGCAGCCCTTGAGCTGCTTCGCTTCGGCCC
This sequence comes from Flavobacteriales bacterium, assembly GCA_044344815.1. Classification (GTDB taxonomy): domain Bacteria; phylum Bacteroidota; class Bacteroidia; order Flavobacteriales_F; family PHOS-HE28; genus PHOS-HE28. The sequence continues at coordinate 1,651 of JBIJCH010000196.1, forward strand.
GGTAGAAGCCCTCCTTGGCGTCGTACTTGATCTCGGCGCCGAGGCGCTCGAAGCCGATGAAGTGGGTGTCCATGCGGCGGCGGCCGATCTTGTCGCCGCCCGGGCTGGGGATGTAGCCGCGGCCGAAACGGGCCAGCGCCGGTCCGGCCACCATCACGCTGCCGCGCAAGCTGCCGCCCATGCGCTTGTACTCGGGGTCCAGGAAGAACTCGAGGTTCACGGTCTTGGCGGTGAACCGGTACGAGCCCGTGCCGAGCTTCTCCACCTGCACGCCCATGGCACGCAGCAGGTCGATGAGCTTGTTCACGTCCACGATGTCGGGCACGTTGTGGATGGTGACCGGCTCGCTGGTGAGCAGCACGGCACAGAGGATCTGCAGCGCCTCGTTCTTGGCGCCCTGGGGGATCAGCTCGCCCTTCAGGCGGCGGCCCCCTTCGATGCGGAAGCTGGACATGGCTGGCGTGGACCGCGCTCAGGGGCGGCCTGCGCCAAAGCAACAACGCGCAACATCGGGTCCGCCGTGCACTGTGCACGGGCTACTAACAGCTTCGGCAGGATAACGCCCGTGCGTCCCGCCCCTGCCCTGTCACCCTGAGCCTGGCGAAGGGTCAGTACCGGTTCTTCTTCCGCTTGCGGTTGCGCTTCTTGCCGCCGCCACCGCCGCCCTGGTTGCCGTACCGCTGCTTGCGCAGGTCCACCTCGTTGCGCGGACCCTGGCGCTGGGCCTGGAGCAGCGCGTCGGTGCTGGTGAGCTGCTGGTCGGGCTTCAGCTTCAGCTTGCCCTTGCTCAGCTCGGCCAGGTCCTTGATGATCACGCCGTCGCCCACGCTGTCGCGGTTCCATGCGAGGAACTGCTTCTTCATGAGGTTCGCGATCAGCACGGTGAGGGCCTCCTTCTCGGGGCCGTCCTCCTTGGCCACGGTGGTGGCGATGAGGCGCTCCACGAGCTTGCCGTAGTGGCCGTAGGTGATCTGCTGTTTGGGGTAGTTGACCTTCTCCGGCTTGCTCTCCAGCTCCTCGGGCGTGGGCTTCGGGAAGGGGCCGTCCACATCGAGCTTGAACTCGCTCATGATGTAGAGGTGGTCCCACAGGGTGCGGTCGGCGTTGTCGCTGGTGCGCAGCTGGGGGTTCAGGCGGCCGATCACCTGGATGATGGCGTGCGCCAGGCGTGTGCGCTCCGCGCGGTCCTCCACGCCCATGCAGTGCTCCACCATGCGCTGCACGTGCCGGCCGTACTCGGGGATGATCAGGCGCGGGCGCTGCGTGTTGTAGTCGTACGGAACGGCGGGAAGCGTGCTCATGCGGTGCGGAAGGTCGGTGCGACGGGGGCGCTGCGATCGTTGATCGCGGTGGAGCAACGGTGACGTCGCTCCGGCCTGGTCTCGGCCAAAGGTAGGCGGAACGATGGAATTCAATCCCTCGGGATGCGCGGGTACAGCAGCACGCTGTCGGGCACCAGTTGGATGCCTTGCGGCAGCTGATCGGGCGGGTGCGTGTCCTGCAGCACCGCCACCGTGTAGCCCCTGGCGCGCAGGCGGTCCACCACATCCTGCGGCGGGACCAAGTCGATGCACTCGATGCCGAAGCGGAACATCAGCTCGAAGCCGCGCTGCGAGGGCACGTTGAAGAGCACGAACGGACCGGGTCCTTCGAGCTTGGCCACGAGCGTGTCCTCGAAGGCCTGTGCCCGCATGCGTTCGCGCCAGGGGTCCTGCGCCACCAGCTCGCCGCGGTAGCTGCTGTGCCGGAACTGCGTACGGTCGAGGTCGAGGCCGAGGAGGCCCAGGAGGGCGAGGACCGCCACGCCGACGAGCGCGTTCCACCGCTCGTGCACGAGCCCATCCACCAGGGTGGATACCAGGTGGGCCAGGGCGATCAGGTAGAGCGGCAGCAGCACCAGGGTGTAGCTCACCATCTTGGTGGCGGCCACGGCGAAGAAGGCATGCACGGCGATCACCAGGGCGCCCACGAACACGCGGTGCAGCGGGTCGGGCAGGCGGAACACGAGCCAGGCCAGCGCGGGCAGCACCACCCACCAGGCATGGGGCGGCAGCAGGTCGGCAATCACCTCGAAGTGGAAGGTCCACGTGCCTTCATGCCCGTCCACCGGCACGCTGAAGTGCTGCGCCTTGAAGCCCCATTGGAAGGCGGCCAGCGCGGGGAAGCGGATGAACATGGCGGCGACCCAGGAACCGGCCAGGGCGCCGGCCACCAGCAGGGCGGCCAGCATCGGCCGAAGCACCGACCAGCGCAGGCGCGCGCCGAGCACCACGAGCCCCCAGGGCAGGAACACGCTGAGGCCCACGTACCACTTCGTGAGCAGCGCGCACCCGCTGAACATGCCCGCCAGCAGGGCCCAGCCCATGCGGCGCGAGCGCCAGTGCTCCAGCAGGCCCCACCAGCTGCAGGCGACCACCGGGATGAAGATGGCGTCGTTGTGGTCGGTGTTGAGCGCCCCTGCCGTGAGCTCCTGGATGTAGAAGCTGAAGGTGGTGAACAACGCTGCGCCGAAGGCCAAGCGGCGGTCGTGGGTGAACTGCCAGGCCATGCGGGCGGTCACGGGCACCAGCGCGGTCATCCACAGGGCGCTGGGCAGGCGCACCGCCCAGTATTCCAGGCCGAAGAGCTTCAGCGAAAGGGCGATCTGCCACAGGAAGAAGGGCGGCTTGTGCAGCCACACGTGGTTGCGGGCCCAGCTGTCGGTGAGCGGCAGGGCCGTCTCCCTGTACAGCATCGGCGTGAACGGGTCCGCGAGCATGTTCTTCGCCACCACGGCATGGAACACCTCGTCCCAATCGTTGAGGAAGGGGTCGAGCCAGGCGGCGAAGAGGCGCAGCACGAAGGCCGCCAGGGTGAGCAGGAACAATGCCCAACGGTCCCGGTGGCGCACGTGCAGCATCAGCGCGCCCAGGCCCAGCGCGGTGGCGAGGGTGATGGTGGCCTGCTGGCCTGCGGTGAAATAGCTGTCGAACATCCGTGCAGGCGAAGATGCGTTGTTCGGCCGCGACGGTCGCTGCCGCTGCTCAGGCGATGTTCAGCGACACCAGTTCAGCGCCCTTGGGGAACAGTTCCTTGCGGATCTCGTGCACCAGGCCGAAGTCCATGGCCTCCTCGGGGCTGAGGGTGGTTCGGCGGCGGATCACGGCCATCAGGTCCTCCTCCTGCTTGCCGGTGGCGCGGGCGATGGTGGCGGCGATGTTCTCGGTGTCGATGCGCATGCCCTTGAGCTGCTCCTCGAGCTTGTCCTGCTCGAAGGTGCCGTTGAGCTGGAGCGACACGGGGTGCATCAGGAAGCGCGCGTCGGGCGCGGAGTAGCGGCGGCCGCCCGCGCTGAAGATCACCACGCCGATGGAGTCCACGCTGCCGAAGTTGTGCGTCTCCAC
>JBIJCH010000310.1:0-3423 GCA_044344815.1 Flavobacteriales bacterium
CACCTTCCAGCAGCCGGGGGGCGCCTTCAGCTACTGGCCGGGCGAGAGCACTGCCGACGACTGGTGCTCGGTGTACGCCGGCCACTTCGTGATCGAGGCCGAACGAAAGGGCTTCACCCTGCCCACAGGCATGCGCAGCAGGTGGCTCGACAGCCAGCGCCGTGCGTCCCGCGACTGGTCCATGAACGCCAGGCAGGGCTGGGACAGCGGACACCTGCAACAGCTCCAGGCCTACCGGTCTTACGTGATGGCCCTTGCGGGCGCCCCCGATCTGGGCGCGATGAACCGGTTGCGCACCACGGCCGACCTCGCGCCCCAGGCCCGCTGGACGCTCGCGGCCGCCTACGCCCTGGCCAACCGCAAGGACGTGGCCCGTGAACTGGTGAAGGGCATCACCACCAGCACCGCGCCCTATACCGACCTGGCATACACCTACGGCAGCGACCTGCGCGACGATGCCCTGATCGCCGAAGCCCTGCTGCGTATGGACGACCGCACCACCGCCGCCCTCGTGATCAAGCGCATCGCCGAGCGGCTGAGCAGCGAAGCCTGGTACAGCACGCAGAGCACGGCCTTCGGACTGCTCGCCGTGGCGCGTCTTTCCGCCCAGGCACCGCCCACCGGTACGCTCAGCTTCAAGCAGACCATCGGCACCACCTCCAGCGAGCGCGTGAGCCGCAAGAGCCTCGTGCGCGTCGACCTTCCCGCCCCCGATGGCAGGAACCCCGTCGCCGTGACCAACACGGGCAACGACCTGCTGTACGTGCGGCTCGTGCGCACCGGCACCCCGATGCCCGGCGCTGAAGTGGCGGAACGCAACGGCATGGCCGTGGACGTACGCTACCAGACCATGGATGGCCGCGCGCTTGATCCCGCGCGCATCGAACAGGGCACCGACCTTGTGGCCCTGGTGACCGTGCGGCACAACGGTGTCCGCGGCTGGTACCAGAACCTGGCCCTCACCCAGGTGTTCCCCTCGGGCTGGGAGATCCGCAACACGCGCCTGGAAGGCACCAGTACCGCCGGGGACAGCCACGCCCGCTACCGGGACATCCGGGACGACCGCGTGCTCACCTACTTCGACCTGGAGGCGGGCCGGCAGGCCACCTTCCGCGTGTTCCTCAACGCCGCCTACACAGGCCGGTACTACCTGCCCGGGGCGGCCTGCGAGGCCATGTACGACCGCACGCTGAGCGCCCGGGAGCCGGGCCGCTGGGTGGAGGTGGTGCGCCCCGGCGCCTCAACGGCCAGCCGATGATCCGGCATGATCCTTGATCTTCGCGTACAGACCGCAACGGCCATGTTCCGCACCCCGCTCATCACCGCCGCCCTCCTGCTCACCGCCCTCACGGTGCGCGCACAGGAAGTCCCCAAGACCATCTTCAGCTACGCCGTGGGCAACTGGCGCAACGGCCCCGTGGTCACGATCAGCCCGCTGTTCGAGACCACCGAGCAGGCCACCACCCCGCAGCTGATCCAGCGTGTGCGCGCCACGTATCCTGAGTTCAAGGACATCACCGACATCGAGGTGCAACGCTTCGCGACCCTGGAGGAGGGGATGGAGTCACGCACCACCCTTCGATCCAAGTACCTCGTGCGCAAGCTCGAGGTGCTGATGGTCGAGCCTGCTGCCAACTGAACATCGGGGAGGCCGGCGCTCCCCCCTCCGCAAGCAGGAAGGGCGACCCTCGGGTCGCCCTTCCTGCTTGCGCCGGACCAGAGGCTCAGCGCACGATGTTGAGCCGAGCGGCACCGGAGCGCATGGCGCCGGATACCGTGGTCACCATGTACAGACCGGGGACCAGCCCCTGCACATCCACTTGCACATCGGAGCGCCCGCTGAGGGCCACGGTCATCACCAGGCGGCCGCTGAGATCGAGCACCTCCAGCCTGTCGGCATCGCCCATTGACGCGGGGATCGTCACGCGCACCACATCGGCGGTGGGGTTCGGTGCAAGGCCCGGAGCCTCGGCAGCGGCCACCTCCTGGAGGCCCAGGGTGCCGCACGGGCCGTAGCTGCCGTTCATCACCTTGGTCCCCGTGTTGTTGGGGTCCAGCCAGTTCTTAAGGTCGTCGCTCGCGGGACCACCGTTGCTCTCCCAGTGGAAGCTCATCTTGCCATAGAAATCGGGCAGGTTCTGGCCCCCGGGCACCTGGCTGTTGCAGTAGGAGGAGCCTCCGGTAAGGGTGCCCACGATATGGCCGCTGCTGTTGTAGATGGGCGATCCGGAGGAGCCGCCCTCGGTGACGCCGTGGCCGTTGGTGGTGGCGGCCCAGGTGACGCGCCAGTGGGTCTGCGACGAAAGGCCGTTCCACTGGCTGCTGCTCTGGATCGCGTTCACCGTGCTGATCTTCTTCTCATCGCCAGCGGGATGGTGGATGCACTTCACACCGGGGCCGGGGTTGAGGTTGTTCGCATCCCAGCCGAACCAGTAGGGGTTGTAGTTGGTGGGGATCGCATCCTCGCCCTCCAGGAGCAGGAAATCCGAGCCCGTGTTACCGCCACCGTCATTGCTGTCGGCGCGCTTCGTGCAGCCCGTCACCGAGCTCGCCGCGCTGGCATTGCCCGTGCCACAGCCCGAACGCTGGTACTTGAAGTAGAACTTCCACGAATTGAAGTCGTTGGTGCTTGCTCCAACGCCGCAGTGGAAGGCGGTGAGGTAATAGGGCTTGCAATCCTGTTCGAGGTTGTTCACCAGGGCACCCGAGCACCAGCCTAGCTGACCGCTCTCCACCACGCTCACACGCACCACGCCATCGCGCTGGGCCTGCTGACCCGTGCCCTCGGGCGCACAGTTCACATCCACCTGGCAATCGCCGGCCTTCGCCTCACCCACGAAACGGTAGGCATGACCCACCGATGCGATCGTGAAGGTGCCCAAGGCACGGGATGCCAGCGGCTCATAATACTCCACGGTGCAGGCCTCGCCCATCATCTGCGAGGTGGTGAACCGCCCGTGATCCTTGTTGTTGGCCGCGGTGAACCCACCGTACACCTGCTCGCCGGCATCGTCGTACACGTGCATCACCGCACCGGCGGGCAGGTGCATGTCCTCGAAGAACAGTTCCGTGGCGAGCGCCCCGGGGGAGGTTATGCGCAAGCGCCACAGGCGATCGCCATTGCCCAGTTCGGTCCACCGGCCATCATCGCCAAGCGTGGCCCCCACGGCCTGCATGCGGCCGTACATGGGCAGCTTGCCCGCGTCAGCGCGCGCCTTGTCCTCGTCGGCCACCGCCTTTGCATCGAACGGCACGGCCTGTACGGTGGGGACATCGGCACGGGAAAGACCCGTCCGCAAGGAATAGGGTTGGCCGCCCACGCTCACCTGGGCGAACGATGGCAGGGATGTGCCCAGGATGAGCACGACAAGGGAGGAAAGTCGGTTCATGGATGATCGCGCTAAGGATGTGCCGAAGATAGGC
>JBIJCH010000309.1:0-3423 GCA_044344815.1 Flavobacteriales bacterium
GTGGGTGGACGGCGTGCCCACCTATTCCTGCGTGCTCGACGAGGTCGACTTCGGGCTTCAGCGATACTGCAACGCCTACATGGACCACGCCCTCTTCAAGCGGAACGACCTGCACTACAACCGGTGCTACCGCCTGCCCAACAACAAGCTGGGCATCTACGGCCCCGAACCGGCCATGGGCCGGATCCTGGTGGTGCCGGGGCAGAAACGGGCCGTGCGGGTGCGGGTGACCGATGCCAACGACAACGCCAGCATCCTGCGCTTCACCCTGCAGGGCCCCACACTGGCCGAGGCCATGGCCTGGCCCCGGGAGGCCGCGTCGGGCGAGCCCGTGACCCACGGCCGCGAACACACCATCACCCGGCCGGGTCTGCGGTTCACCCTGGCCCCCACCGCCTTGTACCGCGACATCACCGCAGACTACGCCCAGCGGCCCGCCCCCGCGAAGGCGCTCGCCCCCTTGCACCGGGTGCACGACCCCATGGAACCGCTGCATGTGCCCTGCGAGATCGCCATCGAGGTGAAGGCACCGCCGAAGCGCACGGAAAAGCTGGTGCTGGCGCGCATCGCCCCCAACGGCCCGGTGTCCACCCATGGCGGGCACTATGCCGATGGTTGGGTCACGGGCAAGGTGAAGGCCTTCGGGGCCTACACCGTGATGCTGGACACCGTCGCCCCCCGGATCACCCCCCTGGACCTCAAGCCCGACATGAAGGGACGTTCGACCTTCAGCCTGAAGGTGCAGGACGACCTCTCCGGTATGGAGCAATGGAGCGGCACCATCGATGGCCAGTGGGTGCTGCTCGAATACGAGCCCAAGGCTAAGACGCTGCGCCACACCTTCGACGGGCGGGTGAAGCTCGGAGGCAGGCACACCTTCACCCTTGAGGTGAAGGACGAACGGGGCAACCGCAGCACCTACACCACCACCTTCACCCGCTGATCCTGTTGTGCGGGACCTGCGCATGCACCATCTTGCGCACAACCCGCTCATGGCGGGCAACGTCTACTCGTTGGCCCCTCCCCGCATGTCAGACCCACTGCACCGCCGCCAAGTGATCCCGCTGCACCGGGTGGAACCCACGCTGCGGCGGGTGGAGGATGACCCTTCGCCGGAGGGTCCGGCGCCCATTGAGCACCCGGCAACCGCGGAAGCGCGCCGTGCACGGACCGAGGCGCCGGCGGTGGGTTTCTGGAACAACGTCCCCTTGCGCCAGGAGGAGCCCGACGCCCGGCCCAACCCCCTCACCTGGGCCCTGGTGAAGGCGCGCCGCGACCGGATGAAGGCCTACCTGCCGATCATCGAGGTGGCCACGATGCTCATGCTCACGCTGATCGGTGTGCTGGTGGAGCACTTCGCACTGCTGGTCTTCGGCGACTGGAAGTGAGCCGCGCGCCCGCGCCATGCCCGCCCCACCGGAGCTCATCGACGCGGAAGGCCGCCTCACCCCCCTGGCCATCGACGTGCTTGCGGCGATCACGGGCGTGTCCCCCCGGCTGCTTGCCGAGGCCCGCATCAGGCCCGCCGCCGCCAACTGGTTGCGCGCCCCCTGGTACCTCCACCGGCGGGGGGGCGGTGCCCTCACCGTCGGACGCACCATCTGGTTCACCGGCAACTGGTTCGCGGCCGGCGGCCCGGGCGCACGCGGCGACGGGTCCCCCCTGAGCACCTGGCGCTGGCTGCGGCACCTGGCGCACGAAGCGGGTCACCTGCCACAGGCCGAACGCCATGGTCCAAGGCTGCCCGGCAAGGCGCGCTACGTGGCCCGCTTCACCCTGCAGTACGCCTCCCGCGCGGTGCGGTTCCGCCGGGATGTGCACGATGGCACCCCGTTGGAGATCGAGGCCGACCGGGGGCGCTGGGTGCTGGACCGGCTCACCGGCGCCGCGCCCGTCACCCATCCGTTGATGGCCGCCGTGCTGCGCGGCGACCATGCGGCGGCGGTTGCGTGGCTCCATGCCCATCAGGCGGATCTGCGCGCGCTGCACGCGGCCTACCCGCCTCAGCGGCAACCGGCCAGGTCCTCGGGCCGGTCGTAGCTGGCGCAGGGATCGCCCGTGATGGGGATGGGCGGTCCCAGGAACCGGGGGGCGGAACCGGCCAGCACATCGGCACAGGCCTTCAGGCAGGCAAGCGGCTCGCGCCAGCGGCTGCCCCCGCATACGCTGCCCTGCGGCGGATCCGCCCGCACACCGGTGACCTCGATCCCGGCCTGCTGCGCCAGGAACACAGCCCGGGGCAGGTGGAAGCCCTGGCTCACCACCAAGGCATCGTTCACCTGGTAAACCACCCGCGCCCGCACCATGCTGTCGTGCGTGTCGAAGCCGGCATGGTCCAGGAAGATGTGGGCCTTGGGTACGCCATGCGCCACCAGCCAGTCCATCATGGCGTTCACCTCGTCGTACCCCTTCCGGCCATGGTCGCCGCTCAGCAGCAGGCGTTGCACGCGGCCCGTGGTGTACAGGCCGAGCGCGGTCTCCAGCCGCTCCTCCAGGCATCCCGAGACCTCCTCCCCGTTCACGCGGCAGCCGAGCACGATCGCGGTGCCGGCCCGCACCTCCGCATCGCGGTCCACGATGTGGCCCCGGGACGATCCGCTCACCCACGAACGCGCGCCCCAGGCCAGGGCGGCGACCAGCACGCCGGCGATCACGCCGGTGATCGCCAGCCGCTTGACAAGGGTGCGCCAACGCTGCATCGCGGCGCCAACGTACACAGGCTGCGACACATTGCGTTCCAGGCATGGCCTTTGTCAGTGCGCCGCGTACCACCCACGCTACCTTTGCCCCATGCGCCTCCCGCTCGCCATCGCGGCCTTCGCCCTGTCCGCCACGCTCTTCGCCCAGGAGCAGACCACCGTGCCCCAGCGGGCGCTCATCCAGTTCAGCGGCGTGGTGGTGGCGGGCGACAGCCTGGAGCCGGTGCCCTTCGTGAGCATCGGGGTGAAGGACAGCTACCGGGGCACCATCAGCGACGTGTACGGCTACTTCAGCTTCGTGGCGCAGGAGGGCGACACCCTGCAGTTCGCCGCGGTGGGCTTCAAGCGCAGCACCTATGTGGTGCCCACCGACCTCACGGAGAAGAAGTACTCCATGATCCACCAGTTGTTCCCCGACACGGTGCTGCTGCCCACCCAGGTGGTGACCCCCTGGCCCACCAAGGAGCAGTTCCGCGAGGCCTTCCTGAACATGGATCTCGCCGAGGACGACTACCTGCGTGCCATGCGCAACCTCAGTCCGGCCGAGATGATGCAGCGCATGGAGAACCTGCCGCCCGATGCGGCCGGCAGCTACCAGACGCTGGCCATGATGGACGCCACGCGCATCTACAACCAGGGCACGGTGCCCACGGTGAACCTGATGAACCCCATCGCGTGGGCGCAGTTCATCCAGGCCTGGAAGGCCGGCGCGTACAAGAAGAAG
>JBIJCH010000311.1:0-3420 GCA_044344815.1 Flavobacteriales bacterium
GGGAGCCCAGGATGCGGTCGGCGATGCGCCCGCCGAGCACAGGCATCACGTACACGAGCGCGGTGTAGGCGCCGTAGACGGCGAAGCCCTTGTCGTCGCCCATGGCGAGCGATTTCACGAGGTACAAGAGCAGCAGGGCGCGCATGCCGTAGTAGCAGAAGCGCTCCCACATCTCCGCAGCGAACAGCCAATACAGGCCCACGGGGTGTCCCGTGGTCGGGGTCGAGGTCTGGCTCATGAGGGGGTGGTCCGATGGAATGGTTGCGGCGTAAGGTAGGAAAGGGCCGGAACTACGGCAGGCAGTGGACAGTGGGCAGTGGACAGCAGGCAGTGGGCAGCGTGCAGAGGGTGGTGCGGTTCGTCGGTCGGACCTGACTCCTGCCTCCTGCCACCTGGTTTCCGCCTACTGCCTCAAAGGTTCTCCAGGAGCCAGTTGGTCATCTGCTCGTAGAGGTACCAGCGCGTGTTGCCACCGTAGATCCCGTGGTTCTTGTCGGGGTAGGCGAACTGGTCGAAGGGCTTGTTGGCCTTGATGAGCGCGAGGGTCATCTCGGCGGCGTTCTGGTAGTGCACGTTGTCGTCGGCCATGCCGTGGATCAGGAGGTACTTCCCGCGCATCTTCTCCACGTGGTTGATGGGGCTGTTGTCGTCGTAACCCTTGGCGTTGTCCTGCGGCAGGCCCATGTAGCGCTCGGTGTAGATGCTGTCGTAGTAGCGCCAGTTGGTGACAGGGGCCACGGCGATGGCGGCCTTGAACACGCCGGCGCCCTTGGTGATGCACAGGCTGCTCATGTATCCGCCGTAGCTCCAGCCCTGGATGCCGATGCGGGCGCGGTCCACCCACGGCTGCTTGCCCAGCCACATGGCGGCGGCGATCTGGTCCTCGGTCTCCACCTTGCCGAGCTGGCCGTAGGTCACGTGGCGGAAGTCGCGGCCGCGGCGGCCGGTGCCGCGCGGGTCCACGCACACCACCACGTAGCCCTTCTGCGCGAGCAGCTGGTGCCACAGGTAGCCGCGGCCGTCCCACTGGTCGAGTACCTCGTTGCTGTTCGGACCGCTGTACTGGGTCATGAACACCGGGTACTGCTGGCGGCTGTCGAAGCCGGCGGGCTTGATCATCCAGCCGTTCATCGTCACACCGCCGTCGGTGGTGAAGGTGAAGAACTCCTTCCGGGGCAGGGCGAGGTCGCGGAGCTTCCCACGCAGCTTCGCGTTATCCTTCAGCACCTTCACCTGCTTGCCGGTGCCCTCGTGCAGGGTGGTCATCTCCGGCTCGTTGGCGGTGCTGCGCGTGTTGATGAAGAACTTGAAGCCCGTGCTCCACTGCGCATCGTTGTATCCGCCCACGGGGCTCAGCTCCTTCAGCCCCTTGCCGTTGAGGCCGATGGCGTACACACCCTGCTGCGTGGCGTTCTTGAGGCTGGCGGTGAAGATCACGCGCCTGCCGGCCTCGTCCACGCCCTGCACCCCGGTCACATCGAACTCGCCCGCGGTGATGGGGCGCTGCACGCGGCCGTCCATGGCGCACCAGTAGATGTGGTTCCAGCCGCTCTTCTCGCTGGTGAGGATGAAGGCGCTGCCGTCCTTCAGGAAATGGAGGTCGTCGGTGACCTCGATGTAGGTGGGGCTCGTTTCGCGGTAGATCTCCACGGGCTTCAGGCCGGCCTGCACAGGTCGAAGGGATGACACCGGCACGGTGAGGATGAGCTTCTCGTTCTGCAGGCGGTTCAGCTGCATGTACCACACGGTCTCATCATCGGTGAAGCCGAAGCGGGGCACATAGAAGTCGTCGAGCCCGAGACCGATGGGAACATCGGTGGTGGTGCCGCTCACCACATCGTACACGTGCAGGCTGATGCGGCTGTTGGCCTCGCCGGCCTTCGGGTACTTGTAGCGGTACTCGGAGGGGTAGAGGTCGTTGCCGAAGAGGGTGAGGTCGAACTCCTTCACGCGGCTCTCGTCGCTGCGCAGGTACACGAGCTTGGTGCCGGCCGGGTTCCACTGGTAGCCCTGCACCAGGGTGAACTCCTCCTCGTACACCCAGTCGGTGGCGCCGTTGAGCACCTTGTTCCATTCGCCGTCGGTGGTCGCTGCGCGCTCCTGCATGGTGGCCAGGTCCACCACGAACAGGTCGTTGTCGCGCACGAAGGCGGCCCGGGCGCCATCGGGGCTGAAGGTGGCGAGGCGCTGCTTGCTCTTCGCGGTGTCGCCGAGGGGACGCAGCGTCTTCGTGCCGCGGTCGAAGATGTAATTGTACGCGGCGTAGCTGTAGCGATAGATGGGCTCGCTGGCGGTCTCGATCATCAGCTTCTTCTCATCGCCGCTGAAGCTGTAGCCGTCCATCTCCACGGGCATCTTGCCGCCGGCGGGCACGAGCTGGTCGCCGCGCATGATGGTCGCCTCCTTCTCGCCGGTGCGGTAGGCGTACTGGTTCACCACGGGCACCTTGTCGTCGGCCTCGAGCACGGTGTAGTGCTGGCCGTCCTTCATGCTGTTGAGGCCGCCCACGCGCTCGCTGCCGAAGGCGGGGCTGTACCAGATCTCCTGGTTGGTGAGGGCCTTCTGGGCCTTGGCGGAGTGGAGGCCGAGCACGAGGGCCGGCACGAGCAGGAGGGTCGTACGCATGGGGGATCGCAACAGGGGGCCGGCCAAGATAGCCGGTCCGTTCAGGAGCGGGAAGCGTGCCGTGGCAACGGCCGGTCACTCCTCCACGAAGTCCATGTCGCGGTGGAAGGTCTCGTGCACGCGGAAGGTGGCCCAGAAGGCGGCGCCGATGCACACGAGCCCCACGACCAGGGCCCCGGTGACGTTGCCCAGGGGCAGGGCGAGGTACTTGAAGGCGTTGGTGACGGGCAGCACGGCGCCGCGCACGAAGTTGGGCGTGGTGGTGGCCACGGTGCTGCGGATGTTGGTGCCGAACTGCTCGCTGGCCACGGTCACGAAGATCACCCAGTAGCCGGTGGCGGCGCCCAGGGCGAGGCAGAGCCAGTTGTAGGCCGCGATGGAGGCGCCGCGCATGCCGAAGAGGAACACGAGGGTGAGGGTGAGGTTGGCGGCGAGGTAGAGCAGGATCACCTTGCGCCGGCTGCGCCACCACTGGCTCAGCACCCCGCTCAGCAGGTCGCCCACGCTGAGCCCGATGTAGGCGTACTTGATGGCCTCGCCGTTGATCTTCCGCAGCCCGTCCGCATCGAGCGCGCTGGTGTCGATGCCCAGCTCGGGGACGAACACGTCCTGGCTGAGGCTCACCAGCACGCCGATCACGTACCACACGGGCACGCCGATGAGGATGCAGCCCAGGTAACGCAGGAAGCGCTGGCGGTCGTTGAAGAGCAGGCGCAGGTCGCCCTTGCGCACCTTGCTGGCCTTCATGCCGTGGAACAGGCCGCTCTCGAAGGTGCCCACGCGCATGGCCAGGAG
>JBIJCH010000312.1:0-3418 GCA_044344815.1 Flavobacteriales bacterium
TCCGTCGCCCTTGCGGAACAGCTCGCCCAGCCGGAAGTTGAGGTGGTGGTCGATGCCGCCGTCGAAGGTCTGTGAGCCGCTCACCTCGATGTCCATGGCGCTGCTGTGCACCACCATCGCGGGGATGTGCACCGTACGGTTCCTGATCTCGATCTGGTTCTCCAGGTCGCTGAAGGTGACGTGCGCCAGCCGCTTGCGCAGCTCGTCGGTGTCCACGAAGGGGGCCACCACCTTCTGGCTCCGCAGGTAGTCGGCCACCTCCATCAGGGGCAGGTGGCCGATGAGCTCGCCGCGTGTGATGCCCAGGTCCAACACGCACACCAGGCGGTCCTGGTCCAGGGTCATCGACGGGCTCAATGGCGCGGCGAAGGCGATCTGCGCGTGGGTCGTGCCCTTCAGGTGCCGGTGGCCGATGAAGGTCTGGCCGAAGTCCTGGAACTCCTTGAACAGCGCGCGCACGTCCATGTCCTTCACCGTGGCGGTGATGGCCAGCGGGTAGCTGTCAGGGCGGCGCGCGTCCAGTTCCAGCTCGGCGAGCACGGCGCCGCCGGCGGTGTTGAAGGTGAGCGGCGCTGCCCGCAGCACGCGGTCGTGCAGGCGCAGCTTGGTGTGGATGGCCTCGGCGCGGAAGTCCTCGAAGGCGAGCTGCTGCACATCGGCCTGCAGGTCCACGTCGATGAGCGCGGGCAGCACCAGGGCGTAGTCGGTGCCCTCCGCGCCGCCCTCCTCGTGCAGCAGAGCGGCCAGGTCGATGCCTGGGCTGCTGAGCCTTGCCGTGATCGCCAGGCGCTGGTCGGGGAAGAGCAGGTAAGGCATCAGGTTGCCGAGCGTGCCGCTCAGCTCCAGCGGCTGCCCCTGCACCTGGGCCTTCAGCCCGCGCACGGTGGCGTCGTTGCCCTTCAGCGCCAGCTCGGCGTTGAGCCCGGTGAGGCGGTGGCGCACGCCCTTCAGCTTCAGGCTGGCATCGGTGAGCCGCGCGTTGCCGGTCATGGTGAGCGCGCGCAGGTCGGTGGCGCGGATGTCGCCCACGTCGCGCAGCCTGCCGGTGGCGTGCACCTCGCCCAGCAGCGCGCCCTGCACCTGCTCCAGGGTGTCCACCTGGGCGAAGCGCAGCAGGTCGGCAAGGGCGATGTTGACCTTCAGGTCGAGCTTCACCCTGGCGTTGGTGATGCCCTGCAGGTCGAGGGCGCCGCTCACGGTTCCGCTGGCGGTGCGGGCGCTGAAGCCCTTCACCACGAGCTTGCTGGGCGTGCCGTCCGGACGCAGGTCCACGGCGAACTCGCCGTTGATGGCCTTGAACACGGTGCCGCTGCGCTGCTCCTTCATGCGCCCGTCGCGCACCTTGAGCCCGGCGCTGAGGCTTGGTCCGCGGGCGATGGGCCCATGGTAGTGCAGGGCCAGGTCGGCCTCGCCGTCGATGCCGTAGCGCCGCAACCGCTTCACCATGCCTTCGGGCAGCAGGGCCACCACGTCGGCCAGCTGCAGGCCCAGGCCGTTGGCCTTCAGGTCCAGCTCGTCGCCGTTCTTTCCGGGCGCCACCGCGAGCGTCACGTTCAGCGGTACGTCGTTGGTGAGCACCTCGCCCTTGGTGATGCGGAAGGCCCCGTCGGCGCCGCCCCATTCCAGCTCAAGGGCCAGGCGCGCGCTGCGGTCTTGCAGCACGGTGCTCTCCTTGTCGGTCCAGTGCACCAGGTCAACCGGACCCCGCAGGCGGGCGCTGCTGCCGCCGTCCTCGAAGCGGCCGCTCAGGGTGACATCGGGCGTGGTGGCCAGGATCTCCAGCTGGCTGCGGGCATCGCGGTAGCGCACCAACAGGTCGTCGAAGCTCACCTTGTTGAGCGCGAAGGCGGTGCTTCCGGTGGTGGTGCTGTCGCTCTTCCAGATCTGCCAGTTGCCCTCGCCATGCGCGTCTATGCCAGGGTACAGCCGCACGCCCTGGCCGTGCACCTGCTTCACGGTGTGGTCGCCGCCGAGCAGGTCGAAGAGCCCGAACTCCAGGTACAGGTCGTCGGCGTAGAGCAGGGTGTCGGCGGGCACGTCGTCTTCGCCAAAGCGCTCCGGCGACGGAACACTGTCGGTGCGCACAGCGTGCACAAGAACGTGGCGGAGGCGCAGGCTGGCCTGGGGGAAGCGGCGCAGCAGGGTGAGCTCCATGCCCTCCACCTGCACGGGGGTGCGCAGGTGGGTGTTGAGCTCGTTCCGCAGGGCGTCGAGCACCTCATCCTCGTACACGTAGGCGAGGCCCACCAGGGCGCCGAACAGCAGCACCACCAACCCCACGGGAACGAGGAGCACCTTGCGGAGCTTGCGCAGGACGGGCACGATGCGCAAAGTATCCCGCAGGTGCAAGGCCCTGACCATCAAGGAAGCCCGTTCGTTCACAGCAGCGTGTTAGGCCAATAACGTGCCGGGCAGGGGGTGCAGTGTAAGGGGAGGAAGCCTTGGTCGTGGGGAGGCTCCGGCCGCCCGGGACGCGGTGCGCTACCGCACGGTCCACTGCGCCACGGCGGCGAGGGCGGCGGCCTTGTCCTCCCAGCCGAGGGCCTGGGCGGGCTGCGCGGCGTCGTAGTGGGTGAACCACTCCTCCACCAGCGCGAGCACGCGGGGGTAGCGGTCGCGCAGGTCGGGCAGGTCGTGCACGGGCAGGATGCGCAGGGCGGGATCGAAGGGCACGGCGATGATCTTGTCGTCGCGCAGCCCGCCGTCCAGCAGCTTCAGCACGGCCACGGGGATCACGGCCAGCAGGGAGCCGGGGGGCACATAGTCCGAGAGCACGAGCACGTCGAGCGGGTGCCCGTCGCCGCCCTGGTCGGGGTCCATGCGCGTGCCGGGCACGAAGCCGTAGTTGCCGGGGTAGGGCAGGAACTCGATGCGCCGCGGCTTGCCGTCGTGCAGCATGGGCACGATGGTGCCGCTTACCGGGTCGTAGGCCTGCTTCATGCTGGTGCCGGCGCTGATCTCGATCACCGCGTGCAGCACCCCGTTGTGCATGAACGGCGGCAGGGTGTGCAGGGGCTTCATGGGGCCTTGGGGACCGCGCGTTGAAGGGCGGCTGACCAGCCGAAGGGGTCCCGGTCGATGGCGTGGGCATCGAAGCCCTCGCCCACGCCGGGTCGTCCCAGCCAGGCGCGCAGGCGGGCCAGCCAGGCACCCAGCGGGAACAGGGGCAACGGTGGCATACCGGCGCGCGCGTTGCGCAGGTCCTTGTGGTGCACGGTGATCATGGGCATGTAGCCCAGTCCGATGAGGGGTGCGAGCGCGCGTTCGGCCAGGTGGGTGAGCTCCTCCACGGAGCACGTGCGCCAGAAGCCGCCCCGCATGTGCTGTTCCACGGAGCAGAAGGCGGCGTGGTTGGCCAGGCTGATGGCCTCCACGCGCACCACGAGGTTGGTGCGGGCGCAGAGGGAGGCGTTGCGGT